>CAYXOZ010000020.1:0-16118 GCA_964467135.1 uncultured Dehalococcoidaceae bacterium | reverse complement strand
TTTATCAGTCCGGCTAAAGGCGCGGCGGAGGCCGGCTCCCCGAAGACCCCGGCCTCAGAGGCCATGATGCGCTGAGCGGTGAGAATCTCGTCGTCGCTGACGGTATCGATAATACCGCCGGACTCGTTACGGGCGGCGACCGCTTTCTGCCAGCTGGCGGGGTTGCCGATGCGTATGGCCGTGGCAACCGTCTCCGGTTTCTCGATGGGATAACCGCGGACAATGGGCGCGGCGCCCTCCGCCTGGAAGCCGTACATTTTCGGCTTTTTGGTCGCTTTGCCGGCCTCATAATATTCCTTAAAGCCCTTCCAGTAGGCGGTGATATTCCCGGCGTTGCCCACGGGAAGGAAAAGGTAGTCGGGGGCGTCGCCCAAGACATCGACTATTTCAAAAGCGGCCGTTTTCTGTCCCTCTATTCTATAAGGATTAAGCGAATTGACCAGCGTGACCGGGTGCTTTTCGGTAAGGCGGCGGACGATTTCCAGGGCTTTATCGAAATTGCCGTCGACGGCGATTATTTTCGCCCCGTGGACAATTGCCTGGGCGAGCTTGCCCAGCGCTATCTTCCCGCCGGGGATGACGATGATACACTGAAGCCCGCAGAAAGCGGCGTAAGCCGCCGCCGAGGCGCTGGTGTTGCCGGTGGAAGCGCAGATGACCGCTTTACTGCCGGCCTCCACCGCCTTGGCGATAGCCACTACCATGCCGCGGTCTTTAAACGAGCCGGTGGGGTGGCAGCCTTCCAGCTTAAAATAGAGCTCGCCGCAGCCGTACTTTTGCGCCAGTTTAGCGCACTTAACAAGCGGCGTGTCCCCCTCCCCTATGGTAAAGAGCGGGGTCTTACGCGTCACGGGCAGGTATTTTTTATAGTGATTTAAGACTCCCTGTTTCATTTTTATTTAACCTCAACTCACATGACTCCACACCACCCCGAGATTCTTCTGTCGCTTCGCTCCTTCAGAATGACAGGGAAAGACTAACCACCTTCGATGTCCTCGACGCGGATAAAGTTGGCAATCTCCCGCACCACCTCCAGCTTTTCCAGCTTGCGGAGGGCGGTCTGCATGGCTTTCTCCCGGGCGGGATGCGTCATGATAACGATTTCCGCCAGCTTCGTCTTCTCGTCCGACTCCGGCTGGATAGCGGAAGAAATGCTGATGGCGTTATCGCCGAAGACACGGGCAATCTGCGCCAGCACGCCGGGCTGGTCGGCGGCGCTTAATCTGATGTAATACTGCGTCTCGATTTCATCCATCGGCTTGATATGCCGGCCGGACACGGCTTTCCAGGTGGAGATACTGCCAACACCCAGGACGATTTTCCTCGCGGACGAAACGATGTCCGCCACGACGGCGCTGCTGGTGGGCTTTGCCCCGGCGCCCTCCCCGATGAACAGCACTTTCCCCACGAGGTCGCCCTCCACGTGAACCGCGTTATAGACGCCGTCGACCTTAGCCAGGAAGGAGTCCACCGGGATAAAGACCGGGTGGACCCTGGCTTCGATAGCATTATCGCTTTGTTTAGCGATGGCCAGCAGCTTGATGGCGAAGCCGAGGTCCCGCGCGTAGCGGAAGTCCCGCCCGTTCAAGCGCGAGATGCCCTCGCGATAGATATCCTGCGGTCGCACCTGCGTCTGGAAAGCCAGCGACGCCAATATCGCCAGTTTGTAGTGCGCGTCTATCCCCTCGATATCGTTTTCCGGGTTGGCTTCGGCGTAGCCGAGCTTCTGAGCCTGTTTTAAGGCGGTTTTGAAGTCCATGCCCTCTTTAGCCATCATCGTCAGGATATAGTTAGTGGTGCCGTTGATGATGGCAAAGATACCGGTGATGCTGTTCGCCACGAGGTCGTGCTTGAACGGGGCGATGAGCGGTATGCCCCCGCCAACGCTGGCCTCGTACTGCAACCCCACCCCGTTCCGGTTGGCCAACGCCAGCAGCTCGATGCCGTGCTTGGCGATGACTTCTTTATTCGACGTAACAACGTGCTTACCGTCTTTAAGCGCCCTTTTGATATAGTCAGTCGCCGGGTTCTCGCCGCCGATCGCTTCTACCACTATATCCATACCGGGCGAGTTGAAAAACTCAGCGTCGTCGGTGGTGAAAAGCTGCCGGTCCATCTTCTTCGCCTGCGGTCTTTTTAAATCCTGCGGCAGGACTTTAATCTTGCGCAGGACAAGGGGACAGCCGGCTTTTTCCGCCAGCTCATCCGCTTTGTCCGCCAGAACCCTGGCCACCTGTCCCGCGACCACCCCCAGCCCCATCAGCCCGATGCCGATATTCTTTTTGCTCATTCCGGTTACCCCCCGGCCGACCGCTGCAGCTCCCTGGTAGCCCGGTCTACCATCCACAGCCTTACCTCTTCGGTCAGCCCGCTGATATCTATTTCCGGCGAGTGCATGATCTTAAGCTGAGTGAGCCAATCGCTGTAAACCTTGTCGAGGATTGTGGAGCGGTCTTCGGCGCTCAGCTCTCTATTATTTTCCTTATCCACCACTTTTACCACCCAGGCCCCTCCCTGCGTCCAGAAATCAGTGTCTTTGACGGGTTCGCTCCATTTTCCGAGCTCGGTCGCCGGGTTGAAAACGTAGCCGTCAAAAGCCTCGCTGACGGCCGTCGTATTGGCCGTCCCCGGCTTGGCAATCGTGCCGAGGTCGCCTTGTCCTTCCTTGGAGGGGCTATACTGCGAAAACTGTTCGGCCAGGGCCGAGAGATTGTCGCCGGACTCCAGCCTGACTCTGATATCTTTGGCTTCTTCCTCGCTGCTCAAGTAGAGCGCCTGAACCCCGGCCTCTTCTTCTTCGGACATGCTCAACACCTTAATCAGCCAGTAGCCCAACTGCTTGTACGATGCGTTATCGGACAGAGGCAGGCTGACATCTCCCGGCTGCGCCCCGAACGCATAGCTAATGGGTACGAGAGAGCCCAACTGTTCTTCGAGGACGACTGCCGGGTGCCAGCCGAAGTCGCCATAAGGGCTGTTTTTTGAATAATAATTTTGCCCGTACTCCTTAGAGAGCGCGGTGAAGTTATCACCGCTTACCAGCTTGTCATGGATTTCCCGGGCGACATCCTCGCTCTCCACGAGCATGGCCATCATGTGCACCTGGTTATCGGATGCCGGCAGCTCGGCGCCGAAGTAGTCGTCTCTCAACTTTGGCTGGAGTTTCTGGTTCCGGAAAATATCCATATAAACATTATTGACCGGCGCCCCGGCTTCTTCCAGGCTCTTTTTGACTTCTTCATCGCTCACGGTGATACCGAAGTCCCGGGCCGCCTGCCTTATCAGCTCGCTTTCTATAACGGCGTTCTGCACGGTGGTCGCCAAGGAGTCCAGAGGCTGTTGCGGGTTGTTCGCGCCCAGTAACTTGAGCAGGTCGATAAAATATCCGGAAGTGAATTCGGTCTCGTTTATTTTAATGACCGTCCGGTGCATGGGGCGGTACTCGCCGACGTACCACCCCACCAGGATAATGATGATAACGGCGGCGATGATGGATACCCCGCTCAAAAATATAATACGCTGGCGTCTTTTTGCCTGCTGGGCATGCGAGAGCTGGCGCCGGGTGTATTCTTTCGGTTTTTCCACTCTTCGTTTTTTGGCCAAACTAGCACCTCTTACTAAAGTCAGTTGCCTACCTAATATTTATAATGCAAAAGCACCTTAATTTTCAAATCCCGATTCCATTTTTCGGTTTGATTGCCTCACCCCAACCGCTCTCCAGCCTGCAGTACGGTTTCAAACGATAAAGTCTCTGGCTGGAGAGGGAAAAGGAGAAGGGGCTTCACTCCCTCTCAGACTCTCCCGGATATTTAACGTATTTTTATTTTCTCCACACGATGTGGCTCTGCCACCTGGGGGAAGCCTGGGGGAAGTCCGACCGGAAATGGGCGCCGCGGCTCTCTTCCCGTATCAAGGCGGCCTCCGTGAGGAGACGACCGGTCAGGACGAGGTTGCAAAGCTCGTAGGAGGGCTGGTCGGTGGGGGGGCGTAAAGATTGCTGCCAGGACGCCAGGACGCCGGCGGCGTAGGTGAGCCCTTCTTTATCGCGGATAATACCGACCTTGTCCCAGTGCATTTGTTGCAGAACGGCCAGGCTAGGCGCGGGCACGGCTTTCATGGGTGGCCGCTGACCGAGCGAGGCGTAGATGTTCTTGACCTTAGCCCCGGCAGACTCTTTCTCCCTGGACTTATGTTTGGTCCGTTCGACGATCCTTTTGCTAAAGACGATGGCTTCCAGCAGGGAGTTAGAGGCGAGACGGTTAGCGCCGTGGACCCCGGTGCAGGCGACTTCGCCGGCGGCGAAAAGTCCAGCGATATTGGTCTCGCCCCAGCTGTTGGTCCGGATGCCGCCAATCATATAGTGGGCGGCGGGCGCCACGGGTATCATAGTGCGGGTGATGTCCAGACCGCGGTCGAGGCAAAAGCGGTAGATATGAGGGAAACGCGTAGTGATGGTGTGGGGAGGCAGATGGGTGACATCGAGGTAGACACGGTCCGCGCCGGTCTTTTTCATCTCGTTGACGATACTGCGGGCAACGACGTCCCGCGGCGCGAGGTCGGCTTTTTCGTGGTATTCGGACATAAAACGGTTGCCCTCGGCGTTGCGCAGGACGCCCCCCTCTCCCCGGACAGCCTCCGATATCAGGAACGGGAGGACGCCGGGCAGGCGCAGGGCCGTGGGATGGAACTGGAAAAACTCCATATCGGCAATCTCAGCGCCGGCGTTGAAAGCCAGCGCGATGCCATCACCGGTGGCGATACCCGAGTTGGTATTGTATTTAAAGAGCTGTCCGGCGCCGCCGGTGGCGAGGATAAGGGAGTCGCAAGCGAACTCCTCGACCGTGCCCGTGCGGCAGTCGAGGGCGCGTATACCGGCGACCTTGCCCTTTTCCAGCAGGATTTCGGTGGCGAGGAAGTTTTCCAGGACCTGGATGCCGCACGAGCGCACCTGCTGGCTCAGGGCAAGCTCGATGTGCTCACCAGTAGCGTCCCCGCCGGCGTGGAGGATGCGGGGCACGCTGTGGGCCGCCTCCATGGTCAGGGCAATCTCGCCGTCAAGGGTATCGAACGGCACGCGGTAATCGACCATGTCCGCAATACGCACCGACGCTTCCCGGACGAGGATGTTCACCGCTTCCTCGTCGGACAGGCCGGCGCCGGCGTTGATGGTGTCCTGCATATGTAGCTCCGGAGAATCGCCCTTGCCGATAGCGGCGGCGATGCCGCCCTGCGCATACTTGGTATTGCAGTCGTCGATGCTGCCCTTGGTAATAATGAGCACGCTGCCCTGCTCTTTAGCCAGGAGGGCGGTATAGAGTCCGCCGATGCCACTGCCTACGACAATGTAGTTGTGCCGGTCCATTATTTATCCTTAAAAGCGAATATTCCTGAACGATAGATGGTGCCGAGGCGGAGATTTGAACTCCGACGCGCTTTCGCGCACCACCCCCTCAAGATGGCGTGTCTACCAGATTCCACCACCTCGGCACGTTCAGACCGAAGACAACTGGCAGGAGTGAGAGGACTCGAACCCCTGACCGGCGGTTTTGGAGACCGCTGCTCTACCAACTGAGCTACACTCCTGCGCCAGAGAGAATTATAGTTTATTATAGCATGATGTTTCAAGGACATGATAAAAATATAGGCACTTTCGGTAGCTGGCTTTCATGGCAAATAAAATCCTCAATATATAGAGTCAACGGTATCCTTGTGGTTTTGAGCCTGAAATGCTTGTGTGATATACTCGAATTAAGAGGGTATTTCGCGCCTGTTTACGCTCGATAAAGCGAAGGGTTGAACGGGAGGGAAAGTGGATAGCGCAATCGGCAAAGCCCAACAAATGGCGGAAAAAATCGTCCAGAACGTGGAAAAGGTCATGGTCGGCAAGAAGGAGACAGTCCAGCTGGCGGTTATCGCGTTAATCAGCCAGGGGCACCTGCTCATCGAAGACGCCCCGGGCGTCGGCAAGACCATGCTAGCCCGCAGCCTGGCGAAATCGATTAACAGCAGCTTCAAGCGAATACAGTTCGCCCCGGACATGCTCCCGGGGGACATCACGGGCGTTTCGATTTATAACCAGAAAATAGGCGACTTCGAGTTCCGGCCCGGGCCCGTCATGGCGCAGGTCGTCCTGGCCGACGAAATCAACCGCGCCACGCCCAAGGTACAGTCCGCCCTCCTGGAAGCCATGGAAGAGCGGCAGGTCACGGTGGACGGGGTCACCCGTAAGATGCCCTCGCCCTTTCACGTCCTCGCCACGCAGAACCCCATCGAATACGAAGGCACTTTCCCCCTCCCCGAAGCGCAACTGGACAGGTTCCTGCTGCGGATAAATATAGGTTACCCCTCCCCCGCGGAGGAAATTTCCATCATCGAAAGGCAGCAGTTCATCCACCCCATCGAGCAAATCGACCACGTGTTAGACGCCGCGGATGTATTAGCGCTCCAGGAAACGGTGCGGCATATCTACGTGGACGACCTGGTCAAGCAGTATATCGTCGCGCTGG
The DNA here is from genome assembly GCA_964467135.1 of uncultured Dehalococcoidaceae bacterium. Classification (GTDB taxonomy): domain Bacteria; phylum Chloroflexota; class Dehalococcoidia; order Dehalococcoidales; family RBG-16-60-22; genus JBFYTX01. The sequence continues at coordinate 9,612 of CAYXOZ010000020.1, read as the reverse complement.
TCGGCGCCACGCGAAGCCATCCCTCGATATACCTAGGGGCGTCACCGCGCGGCTCGCTGGCACTTTTCCGCACCTCACAGGCGCGGGCGCTGCTCGAGGGGCGCGACTACGTCCTGCCCGACGACGTTAAAGTACTGGCCGGACCCGCCCTGGCACACCGGACATTGCTGTCATCGACGGGGCAATCACAGGGTAAAGACGGGCACACCTCTATCGCCGAGATACTGGAGACGGTCCCGGTCCCAGGCGCGCTACCCAAACGATAGGTCCAAGGAGGGGACGGGCGGGGTTTCTCCAATATCCCTTCGTCGGAAAAAATATGAAATACCGCTGGCTACTCGTCGCAATTCCCCTGATTATCCTGGCGCTTTCGCTCGCCGGGGGCTTCACGCTGCTCTGGCGTTTCTTTATCTTCCTGGTAGTGCTGCTGGCGCTCAGTCGAATATGGTCGAGCCTGAGCAGCCGCGGCATTACCGCGCAGGTAAAAACGACCAGCGGCCGCCGCCACATCGGCGACTATTTCGAGGAAGAGTTTACCGTAACCAACAACTCCCGGATGCCGATTTCCGTGGTCGAAACGGAGGAAGATACCGATTTGCCCGGATACCGGAACCGAGAGTCTTTCAGTCTCCCCGCTCATGGCTCACACCACTGGCGCACCCGTCCCCACTGCCGGCGCCGCGGCCAGTACCGCATCGGGAGCCTCAACGTAAAGGTCACCGACCCCCTCGGCCTCTTTGGAACCGTCGAGTGTCTGGGAGATCTCCGGTACGTCACCGTCTACCCCAACCCCCTGGAGCTGCCGTATTTCCAGGTAATACCCCACCAGGAGCCGGGGCAAAACCTCAAGCGGTGGTTTGCCAGCGAGAGCGGCCCAAACGCCTCCCGGGTGCGCGAGTACGTCAGCGGCGATAGCCTCCGCCACATCCACTGGCAGACGACAGCGCACACCGGCCAGCTCGTCGTTAAAGAGTTCGACCCAGACCGGTCCCGTTTTGCTTTCAAGGAAATCTGGCTCGTCCCCGATATGTCCGGCGTAACACGGAGGGGAGAGGGCGACGAATCGACGGAAGAATACAGCATCACGATAGCGGCTTCACTGGCGAAGAAGTATATCGACGGTGAAAAACGGGTGGGGCTGATTGCCTCCGGCGACCATTCTTACATGTGCCTCCCCGGGACCGGAAACACGCAGCTGCACCATATCCTGCAGGCCCTGGCCCTGATGAAAGCCACCGGTAAAATCCCGCTGGATGAACTACTGACTTTCCAGGCGGAACGGTTCACCAACGGCTCGGTAGTCTGCATTATCATGCCCTCGGACAATCGAAATATCATCCCACCGGTACGCCACATGGTAAACCGGGGCGTCACCGTCATCGCCGTGTTACTGGACTCCCTCAGCTTCGGCGGACAGAACACCGCCGCCGGGACCGCCCGCAGCCTGGTATCCGCCGGCGCTCATTTCTACGTGGTCCGGCGAGGGCAGGATATACCCATAGCGTTGGACAGCCGCTGGCTCTCCCCGACGATATCATATGCCGGAGACATGTTAAGTCGTGTTTAACAAGCGAAAGAAAGACGAACAACCGGAAAAGCGGTCGCTCAAGAAGGCGAGCCTGAAATTCAGGATGGGCGACTGGCGCGGCTGGCTTAACCTCCTTTTGCTGTTCGCGATGCTGGAGATAGCCGTGCTTTCCCTGGAACGCGCGCAGTGGATTACGCCCCAGCCATCACTGACGCTGATATTGATATTGTCCATGCTCATGGTCTGGGCGCTCGTCGTCTGCCGACTCCACAGCCTGTTGATACACATCCTGGCGCTGATAATCGGCGCCCTGGTGACCATCTGGCAGGTGAACAGCTTCCAGACGTCAGACGTTTTCTATTTCGCCGTGTTCCTCACGAGCATAACGTGGGTCATGGGCTACCTGTCCACCTGGTTCCTCCTGCGTAAAATCAACGCCTGGGTGGCCGTGTGCTTCGGCGCGGTGGTGGTGCTGGTAAATTTGAGCAACCTGCCCGGCAGGTATTACATGTATTTCGGCTTCTATGTCGTCGCTGCCATATTCCTCATCGTCCAAACGAGGATTGTGAAACGCCAATACTCGCCGGAACAGAGCGCCCGCTACACGGGGCGGGGCCTGATTTACTTCATATCCACACTCCTCTGCCTGGTGATAGTGGCCGTGGCTGTTTCCTGGGCAATGCCGGACGTGCGCTTCCCGCAGCTACAGACAATAATAGCCACGAAAATACTCTGGAAACAGGACATCGAGCAATCGCGGTTCAACTTTTTTAACGCCGTGCCTTCCAAGCAGTCGCTAACCACGAACAGCATGCGCCTGGACCTGCCCTTCGAGGCAAGCTGGCACCAGGGCGACCGTATCGATTATATCGTCAGTGCCGATAGCCCTTCCTACTGGCAGGTGCGCGCCTACGATGTATATACCGCCCGCGGGTGGGAGAACAGCCCGGTCACCGATTTCATTCTGAAAAGCAAGCACGCCTGGGAAGGCAAGGAACCGCCGTTAAATACCGAAAAAGTCATCTACACGGTGACCCCCAACATAAAAACGGACGTCCTGCTCACCTCCGGCAGCTTTATTTCCACCAACAAACCGGTCCTGGTGCAGGTAGGTCCCGGCGATATTATCGGGGTAATGTCTTCGCACGTGCTCAGCGCCGGGGAGCAGTATTCCGTCACCGCGGCCATCGCCCGGGCGACGCCGAAACAACTGGGCGCGGCCGGCGACAACTACTCGAAGCTGAACGTGGACAGCTATCTCCAGCTGCCGGCTGATTTTCCCGAAAGCATCCGACAGTTGAGCGCGAATATCACCGCTAACGCGACGACGCCCTATAAAAAAGTCCTGGCGATTAACACGTTTCTCTCACGGATCCCTTACGATACGGATATCAAAGCGCCGCCCGAAGGGGCCGACGGCGTGGAATATTTCCTGTTTACGCAAAAATCCGGTTTCTGCGTACATTTCGCCTCGGCGATGGCGATCATGCTGAGGTCGGTGGGCGTACCGACAAGACTGGCCATCGGCTATCTCCCGGGCGAGCCCGGCGCCGAATTGGGCGAATACGTGCTAAGGGACAGGTTCTACCATGCCTGGCCCCAGGTCTATTTCCCGGAATACGGGTGGGTGGACATCGAGGCGACGCCCAGCAGCACCGAGAGCGCCGGGAGCGCGGTCGCCCTGAGCGAGCCGGTAGTGTCCAGCGATACCATCAGGGAACTACCGCAATGGGATGTCTGGCTTTATCCGAATCTATACGGTTTTGACGCGGGCGGCGGCAATGTCGCTGCTCCCAGCGCCGACTCAATCAAGGGGCCGCGGGGCCCGTGGGCTTTTGCCAGCCAGCTCGGGCAATCCCTTTTGATAATATTTATCATAGTGTTTTTCGTCGTGCTGCTGATGGTCCCATTCCTGGTATTAAGGTCGTCGTTTTTCCGCTGGGTATGGAAGGTGGACCGGTCGGACCTGGCGGCGGTAACCTACGAAAGGCTGTGCCAACTGGGCATGATGTTAAAGCTCGGCCCGAGGTCGAACCAGACGCCGCTGGAATATGCCGCCGTCCTGGCGGCGGAGTTCCCCGAGCAGGCCAAAGAAGTACAGGAAATAACCCAGGCTTACCTGGAGAGGCAGTTCGGGCGGGGGGAGGGGAAACTGGACCTGTTCAACGAAGCCAGGCTGCTCAAGGCACGGTGCAATCTCTTCACCAAGCTCATGAGCCGACTGACCCAGGTGGAAAAGATTTTCCGGGGGAGGCTATAAAAATGGCGTCTGACTTGAGTTTTCCCTGCGGGAACCTGAAACCGGGGCACGCGGAACTCCATTAAAACTGGGGGTAATACCCCTGCCGGGACTCGAACCCGGGCACACGGTTTAGGAAACCGCTGCTCTATCCGCCTGAGCTACAGGGGCACGTTCAATCTCCAGTTTTCATGCCGTACTTTATCAGCCATCTTATTATACTTGGGACTTAAAGCCTCGTCAAAACGGCGTACCGCCGCCTCCTGAAGCCCGGGGTCAACATGACTATAGAGGTCGAGGGGGTTTGAATTAGTGGCATGGCCATTAACAAATTACTTTTTTATGTCTCCGACACTAAAAGTGATAATATATATTATCGGAGGTGAAACAAATGCAAGAGGTATATGAATTTCTAAAGAAATGCGGCACCTATTATTTAGCAACAATCGACGGTGACCAGCCGAGAGTACGTCCTTTTGGAACGGTCCACATCTTTGAAAACAAACTGTACATTCAAACAGGGAAGAAAAAGTCCGTTTCCAAACAAATGAAGAAGAATCCTAAGATTGAAATCTGCGCTATGAACGGCGGCCAATGGATTCGTGTTCAGGCCGCAGTCGTTGAAGATGACCGTGTAGCAGCGAAGCAGAGCATGCTTGAAGCCTATCCTAATCTAAAATCCATGTATTCTGCCACCGATGACAACACACAGGTTTTATATTTAAAAAACGCCGTTGCTACAATTGCTTCTTTTACGAGTACACCAAAGATAATTAAATTTTGATATTGTTTCGTACTAACTTTATAGATAAACAAAGGGCTCTCCGGCGTCTGAAAAATGGACCGGAATTTCTCCCAGCAGGGGCCGGAGCCGGTCAGCCAGGTCTTTCATCCCGGGTTCCTCACTCCGTTCATGCCCGACGATGACCATGGCTTTATTGAAGCCCAAAGCGGCGGCATCGCGAACATAAGCACAGAGCGTCCACTCGGTGATTTCGCCGCAGATCATTACATCCAACTGCTGGTCATGCATCAACCTGGCGGGCATTTTTTCGTCTCCGAGACCAAGGCTTCCGCCCCCGACCAATATGCCAACCTGACGGCATTTCATATCGGGGTCGCCAATGATCTGAATAACCTTCATACCGAGTTTCTTCTTTAAAAAACCCACCAGAGCGGCGACTGTTGTCGCAGGAATCGAGTAACAATGGGGCAATGGGAATTCCGTGTTTAGATAATTTTCCCATCCCAGGTCTTTTAATAACCCGGCGTAAATAAGATCGGTGTTGCCGCTATGCATATGATCATGGTACCGCCAGATTGACATCTGGCTAGCGTCAATCAATGCTTTTTTCCGCTGAAAAACCGGGTCAGATTTCACCCAGTCAGTCTGGTCTAAACCGGTAAAATAAGTTGGTTCATGGGTAATGATCAGGTTGCAGCCCATATCGACGGCCCGGCGAATTACGTCGACGGTGGCCATAAATGTAGTAACGACACCGGTGACCTGATGCTCCCAGTTGCCTTCGATTAACTGGTCGCAGGTTTTTTCAAGTTTTCTCCCGCCGTTTAACGCCAGGATAACCTCGACTACTTCTCTTACATTCATCCTCGTAACCTCCAGAACACAAATATCATAAACTATATTATACTTTTTCCCGTACCGTCTGGAAATATATATTGTGACCAAGGTTTCACTATTTCATCCAGCAGGTTTATAATCAGATAAAGCTAATTTAGAAACCCGGAATAATCCATTGGTCAGGCAGGGATACGATGATAGACAAGGTTTACGGCGGCATTGAAACGGGGGGAACGAAGTTCGTTTGCGCCATAGGTACAACTCCGGATAACCTTATAAAAACCCGATTTGCCACGACCAGTCCCGATGAGAGCATCGGAAAGGCAACCGATTTCTTCAAAAGCAACTCCCGCCAGAAGCAGCTTACCGCGATAGGCATAGCTTCCTTTGGCCCTCTGGACCTGGATAAGAATTCTCCAACTTATGGGTATATCACCAACACGCCAAAGGACTCATGGTCTAACATCAACATTGTCCAGAAGATACGCGGCCAGCTCGATGTGCCGGTGTCTATCGATACCGATGTCAACGGCGCTGCCCTGGGTGAACAGGTCTGGGGAGCAGCTAGAGGGCTTGACACTTTTATCTATCTCACGGTAGGTACCGGGTTCGGCGGAGGGGGCATGGTAAACGGTCGACTGATGCATGGACTTTTACACCCTGAAATGGGACACATACGCATTCCTCACGACTGGCAAAAAGATCCGTACACGGGATGTTGTCCCTACCACGGCGATTGCCTGGAAGGCCTGGCATCCGGGAAAGCGATGGAGCTCCGCTGGGGCCAATCGCCGGAAAAACTCCCTTCCGACCATCCTGCCTGGGAACTAGAGGCAACCTACCTGGCGTTAGCGGTTAATAACTTCGTATGTACCGTATCTCCTCAACGTATCGTTATTGGCGGCGGGCTGATGAAAAATCCCGGCCTGATGCCGGCGGTCCGCCGTAAAGTGGTGGACAATCTGAACGGATACATCCGGTCAGAAGCAATCATGAAGGATATAGACCGCTATATTGTCGCTCCGGCGCTGGGCGACCTGGCGGGTGTGATCGGAGCGATAGAATTAGCGAAGAGAATTGATCAAGAAATTTGATCTGCTTTTAAAGCTTAAAGACGCCGTAGGAAACTCCGGCTAAAATAATCAGGAGGTCCTCTCCTTCAACCTGCACTTTGGTCCCATGACATATTTGGGGCGCCACGCTATCAGGTTTTATTCCGTTTATTCGAACCCGGGATGGTCCGGCAGACGGATTCAGGACGATAAGGAACCGCTCATCCTTAGCCCGGCGGAGATAAGCGAAATGACGGTGGTGGTTTTCGACCGGCAAAGGGATAAGGGCACCCTCAGCTTGAAGCGCCGGAGAACGTTTCCTCAAAGCAATGAGTCGAAGTACGTGGTTGAGCAGCGAACGGGAATCTCCGGCCTGCCTTTCAACGGTGGGACGGTCCCGGCGCGGGTCCAGAGGAAGATAAAGTCGCTCTTTATCAGCGGTAGAAAAGCCGGCACCAGGCCCATCACCCCATTGCATGGGGGTGCGCGAGCCGGTGCGGTCGTGGCCTCCTTCCTTCGATGCCAACCCGGGTAGGTAACGCATGCCGATCTCGTCACCATAGTAGATAAAAGGCACTCCCGGCCAGGTCAGCAAAAACGTGAAAATCACTTTGAGGTCGCTGAGCGTCCTGCCGTCGGCGCGGGGACGCTTAATATCATGATTACCGCTGGGAACAGAAATCAGACCCTTGCCCCTTGTTTTAGCAGCCTGTTGGAGATAAGACTTTAAAAAATCTCCTATGTTAGCGCCGCCGCTCCGGCGAAAGAAGCAGTTTTTATTAAGCATGAGGTCAGGATAACCACCCACTCCGAAGTGCAACAAAAAATCGATATCGAAGCCGGCTGCAATCGATTCCTCCGGGTTGCCCCATTCGGAGATTAAGGCCATATCGGGATAATGGGCACGTACTTGCTGCCCGATGTCCTGCCAAAGTTTAATCGTCTCTTTTCGGCCCGGATCAGATTTCACGAGTGAAAAGGCCATATCAACGCGAAACCCGTCTACGCCATGACCAAGCCAGTAGTTCATAATTCTGACCAGTTCTTTACGGGTCTCAAGAGGTCCTGGAGCATCGACAGGTTGTTGCCACGGTTGCCCTGCAGCCGGCCTGGCGAATCCGTAGTTCAAAGCCGGCTGGAAGTCAAAGCAATTGGCCACATAGTACCCATCTCTTTCAGTATTACTTTGTATTAAGGAAAGCCCCGTACTGGCGTTGGATATCGCTGAGGGCGTCCAGATATAGCGGTCAGAGTATCTGTTTCTCCCGGCGCGGCAGGAGGCCTTAAACCAGGGGTGGTCGATGGAAGTATGGCCGGCTACCAGATCGAGACAGACTTTGATCCCGCGCCGGTGGGCTTCACGGCAGAGTCGATAGAGGTCCCGATTATTCCCATAACGCGGCGCGACCCGGTAATAGTCAGCCACGTCATAGCCGGCATCCTGGAAAGGGGACACAAAACAGGGGTTAATCCACACTGCATTAATGCCCAGCCATTGAAGATAATCCAGCTTTTGAATTATCCCGGGGATGTCTCCAATACCGTCACCGTTGGCATCTGAGAAACTCTGGGGGTAAATCTGGTAAAAAACGGCCTGTTTAAGCCAGGCGGGTGAATTAAGCCCGTTCATATTATTAGTGACACCTGACCTGTTTTTTCAAGTAATCAGTCATTCACTGTAAACGAAATTGGCGGCATCGTCGATACTGCCGCTGCCAGAATATACCGCTACCTCAGGATAGGGATAAAGCGGGCGGGTCCTGACAACTTTACCGCCCTCGATGTGAGAGCCAATAAGTCCTTCAGGCGCGATGCCATCTTCCACCCAGCTTACCAGAGGCGCAAACCAGTCGACACTGTCACACCCGGCGCCGCCCGCACAATGAAACATGCCCGGGACCATGTAAAGCCGGTAAAAATCCATTGTTTCTGCAACACCCATCGAGTTGAGGACAGACTCGTAATAGTTGACCGACATGAAGGGATTAAGCGCCATATCGGCCCATCCGTGATAATGAATTATCCTGCCGCCGCGAGCCCTAAACGCCGACAAATCCGGGTCAGTAGCATCAATGATTGACGATATGTAGGCCATTTTTTCGAGGTCGGTGTCAAAACTAAAAGTTTCCCAATCATAGTCAGGGCCGGGGTCTACTTCGAAAGCCATATACTTCATAAAACTGTCACTAATCATAAGCTGGAGGCTGGGCCCGAACATGCCGATCGTCCACATAGCCCAGCCACTAAACCCGCCGGCAAAGACCTCGGCACCGACAGGCGGACCCGGGAAGAGTAATTCACCCTTCGAGTTTTTAACGCCACCGTAGATTTTTTCCAGAGCCGCCACCTGGGCAGGGGTAAAACTGCCCGATGGGAGGTCCGCGGCGGGGTTAAAGGTGCAATCGGGTGGGTTATTGATAAGACCATCGACGAGCCCATCCACACCGTCACACTTTTTATAGATTGAGTCAGCCAGGGTTTTGAGCTTATCAAGCGGTATATTACCATCACCCGATAATGCCAGCGAATTCCAGATACCCCAAATCACTGTACCGGTGAAATTGAGCACAGGTGCCCCGACCACGATTCCATCAAAATCCTCCGGGTATCGTTGGGCTTCCATCAAACCCTGCCGCCCGCCAGTCGAGCAGCCAACAAAGTAGGAATAACCGGGCGGGTCACCGTAATAGGCTTCGATGATTTCCTTGGCCGTCACGGCGGTCAGGTGAACCGCGCGGTAGCAGTAATCGATTTCTCCTTCCGGGTTGTTATAGGCGAAAGTAGCCCCAAGGGGTCCTAACGGGTCAGCGCCCGAATTATGCCCCGTATCCGTGGAGGCCGTGGCATACCCCAGGCTTAAGCCCTTTTCCATGGCGGGAAATTCAATGTTGCCGGCAAAAACGCCATTCCCTACCATGTAGAACTTGCCGTTCCAGTCTACCGGAAGCTCGACGGCAAAACCGATATCGGTCAATATCGTCCCTCTGATATCGCAATGTTCAGGTACCGTACTCGTAGCGGGTACTTTGGTGGCAGAAGTTATTTTCACATCCGGTTTTTGGAAGAGACTTTTAAGCTCATCACAGGTTAATGTTTTGGCCTCTGTGGTGGGAGCAGCGGGTGTGGGTGTTTCTTGCGGCGCCGGCGGCTCAATTGTGCCCGTGGGGCTTGGAGCGGACGGTACGGGTGTTTCTTGCGAGCCCTGCGGCTC
>CAYXOZ010000019.1:0-16224 GCA_964467135.1 uncultured Dehalococcoidaceae bacterium | reverse complement strand
ACTGGTAGCGATTGTAGACTTAAAAGAAAGAAAGAATAAATGAGCAAGATTGCGGGACAGATAGAGGAAATCGGCGGGCACATCGAGGAGTTTGCCGGGGCGGAGGCGCGGAAAAAGGTCATGGCAGGCAGCGAAAGAGCGGGCAAGTCTTCCGACCGGAAGGAAATAGCCCTGTGGGTCAAGGAGGCCATCGACCGACTGGATGCTGCTACCACTCCAGATAAGTGTCAACAGATAATGAGTGCCTGCGGACATAGCTGCATCGCCCATAACAAAGGCCTGGCACAGGGCATTAAAAACCGGCGCCAGAGATATCCAACAGAAGAAGCGTTTCTTAAAGCTGAAGCCAAGAAACCGATAAAAGGGACGCGTCTGGAATTACGGGGCAATACGCTGGTCCAGTTTTACACTCCCCATACGTACAGCACACCGAGGCGATGTTTTTGCGGCTTAATGTTCGCGCTTCCTGAAGGCGTGACAGTATCCCCCACGTACTGCCAGTGCTCACGCGGCTTTGTGGAAAAGTACTGGGAAGGCGCCCTCGGGCGACCGGTAGAGGTTGAAGTAAGAAAAACAGCCATAACCGGGGCGGAGGAGTGCAAGTTTATCATCCACCTTTAACAACGGAGACGATTTGAAAATCAGCGATAAGATAAAATGCGACGATTTCCCCTGCGGGGATACAGACAAGAATAGCTACATACTTCCGTCTGCCGAAATCGACGCGGCCAAAGTCAAAATAATAATGATAACGGAAGCCCCGCCAAACGATAAGGCGGACTATTACTACGCCCCCGGTAATCCGTTCTATCTCAAGACCACCCTCCAGGCTTTTAAAGACGCCGGGGCTGAAGTCAACTTCATGCGGGATATCCTGAACCTCAGCGTCTACATCACCACGGCGATTAAATGCGGTAAAACACTGTACGCTGTCTCCCCGGAAACAATGAAGAACTGCGCGGCGCTGCTGGAAAAAGAAATAGCTATGTTTTCCAATGTTAAAGCTTATATACTCGGCGGGGATGTGGCGATAAAAATGATGAACGCTATCTGGAAAAAACAGACCGGAAAGAAAGTGATTCCCGCCGGTTCCACATATAAAATCAGGGGGCAGGCGTATTACGCGGGGGACAAAAGAGTTTTTCCGTCCTACACGCCGGCGGGCAAGAACTTCCTCATTGAAAAGTCCAAGCGGAAAATGGTGGCGGAGGATATCCGGGAAGCCCTGAAATCGGTACGATAGCAGCTTTCCCTTCGGCAGAGTTTCAAACGCTGCCAGGCACTAATTTTTACATAATAACTAATTCCTCACAGCTTTGCTTGATTTTTTCCCCCTAAATGGTTAATATTGGGTGAAATGTGCGGATACCCCAGAGTGGGGAAAACGGTAGATATTTTTAAGGAGGTCAAATATGGAAAAGACATGGGAAGAAATGACCCCGGCAGAAAAACGCGCAGACCTGGTCGATAAATTCCTTAACCCGCCGGGAGCCAAGTTTGAAAGCCCCGCGGCGGATAAAGCCTACAAAGGCAGAGCGCAACGGCTGATAGACGCCTTGAATATGAAGCAGCCGGATAAAGTGCCCATTTACCCGATGTTCGGGTTATTCGCCGCTTACTATTCCGGCATGACTCCTTACGATATGATGTATGACTATGACAAGCTGGATAAAGCCTTTATCAAGTATATCGTGGATTTTCAACCCGATGCCCACAGCGGCGTCATGATTGCCCCGCCCGGGAGGGCCCATGAAATCCTCGATTACAAGCTTTATTCCTGGCCAGGCCATGGCGTGCCCAAAGAAGCCTCCTACCAGGCCAGGGAAGGCGAATACATGAAAGCCAACGAGTACGATGATATAATCGATGACCCGACTCTCTTCTTTTTAACCAAATGGCTGCCGCGTATCATGGGCTCGCTCGATGGTCTGAAAATGCTTTCGCCGCTGACGAACATGACGGAAATGTACGGCGGTTTCACCGGGGCGACCCTGGTACCCTTCGGCCTGCCGCCGGTGCAGGCTGCCTTGAAATCCTTGATGGATGCCGGCAGTGAAGCTTTGAAGTGGATTGGTACGGCCGGTGCCTATGGCGCGAAGATGACATCGCTGGGTTTCCCTTCATTCTTCGGAGGCGGCTGCAAGGCGCCCTTCGACACCATCGGCGACACGCTGCGGGGCACCAAGGGCATCATCCTGGACATGTACCGCCAGCCGGCCAAGCTCCTGCGCGCTCTGGAGCAATGGACGCCGATTATGATAAAAATGGGCTCTTCCACCACCAGGATGAACGGCTCCCCCATTGTCTTCATGCCGCTGCATAAAGGGGCTGACGGCTTCCTAAACGACGCCCAGTTTAAGAAATTCTACTGGCCGACGCTGAAAGCTGTTTTTGAAGGACTGATAAAAGAAGGTTGCATCCCGTTCCCCTGGGCCGAGGGCGGTTTCGATTCGCGCCTGGATGTGATTAAAGACTCTCCGGAAGGCGTCTTCTGGGGATTTGATAAAGTAGACATGGTGAGGGTCAAGAAACTCCTCGGGGGTAAGTTCTGCATCGGCGGGAACATGCCTATCTCCACCCTGGCGGTAGGCACCACTCAAGAAATCAAGGCAGCGGTGAAGAAACTCATCGACCAGTGTGCCAAGGGCGGCGCCTATATCATGTCCACCAGCGCCACCATCGAAAACGTACCTCCGGCCAATGTAAAGACTTTTATCGATGCCACCAGGGAATACGGCGTTTATAAGTAACAGTCACGGATAAACCGGAAATATAAAAAGAGGGGGGCTATAAAGCCCCCCTCGATATTTTTCTTTAGCCCTTGGGACTAAAGCATTATTGTCCCGCCGTCGACGTAGTAGACCTGGCCGGTAATGAAATTAGACGCGTCCGAAGCCAGGAAAACGGCGGCGCCCGTCATATCTTCCGGCTGGCCGCGCCGGTGGAAAGTCTGCTCACCGGTGGCAAGCTCGAAGGTCTTATCGCTGCCCGGCTGGGCAAGACTCGCCTCGGAAGCGGTGAACCCCGGGGCGATGGCGTTCACGTTAATGCCGGAGGGACCCAGGGCCCGGGCCAGGGCATGGGTAAACGTATAGAGCGCGCCCTTACCGCAGGAATAAGGCATAAACACCATCGCCGCCGGTACCTGAGCCACGTTGGAGGCGATATTGATGATTTTGCCCTTGCCAGCTTTAACCATCAAGGGCGCGACGTATTTACACACCAGCCAAGTGCCGATAACGTTCACCCGGTAAATCCGCTCCCAGTCCTCCACCTTCCACTGGTCCCATGGGGTAACATTGACGCCGTACCAGATGGCGGCGTTATTGATGAGGATGTCCACCTTACCGAATTTCTTCACCGCTTCATCGGCGATCTTCTGGCAGTCTTTTTCCACGGAGATATCCGCCTGTATCATCGCCACGTCGGCGCCTTTAGCCTTGACCTCGTTAACGGTGCCCTTGGCCCTTTCCAGGCTGGTGGTGGTCAAAAACAGCTTGGCCCCCTCCTCGGCGAATTTCAGAGCGAAAGCCTTCCCCAGCCCGCGGCTGGCCCCGGTGATAACCGCTACCTTGTTTTTTAAGACCGGTGACATGCATGCCTCCTTTTTTTTGTTGAGAATAACCTGCTGACATAGAGAATTTACATTACCGTGACATTCATGTCAAGTTGAGAGGGCGGGGAGGCAAAGCGCTCTTTTGCTTTTACTCTGGAGCTTCTTTATACTGATAAGTAGTGCACGAACAAAGCATTGTCGAGTCCCTGTTAGCTATCGCCATTGAAAACGCGGAGAAAGCCAAAGCCAAAAAAATACTCAGGATTAACGTGGTGGTCGGCGAGCTTTCCGGCGTCGTGGAAGAGTCAGTGAATTTCTATTTCAGCTTCCTCAGTAAAAACACCATCGCCGCCGACGCCGGCATCGACTATAAGCGCACGCCGGCCCGGCTGCGTTGCCGCCAGTGCAATATCGAATTTATCGCGGAAAATATGGATTTCCGCTGCCCTAGCTGCAAGGAAACGCAGGTGGAAATAATCGGCGGTCGCGAGCTATACATGGATAGCCTGGAGGTGGAATAAAACGCTTTTTGACCTGTATTGGTCAATATAGAATAATATAAGTAACGTTCAACCAGGAAAGAAGGAGTGATGAAAAAAGATAACGTCTACACCGAACTTGCCACCAAGCTGGGCGTCCCGGGATCCGAGCGCTTCACCAAGATACTCGAAGCCTCGTTCTCGACGGAAGAAGCCAAAATCTGCCGCGAGTTGTTTAATCCGGCGACCTGCCAGGAGCTCGCCGCCAGGATGAACATAGATGAAAAAATACTCACTAAAAAGCTAGACAAGCTGGTCGATAACGGAGCGTTGACCCGGGGGCCGACGCAGTTTGCCTTCCACACCAGCGTCCTCGCCTATCACCACGAGTCCGTGGCCGATACGGCCCCGCACACGGGGCCACGCGCCATACCCAAGGAAATCAAAGACATGTGGAACGATTTCTTCCGCAACGAATGGTCGTACATGTTTCTGGAACACACCAGCAAGATGATAATGGCCACCGGGCGCAGCCTGCCGATATCGCCGGCCATCGAGGCGCTGGAGCGCAGCACCAACCTCAGCCCGGACAAGATCATGCCCGAGGAAAACTGGAAACAGCGGATAAAAAACGCCAAGAGGAGAATTATCGCGCCCTGCGGCTGCCGGGTGGTGTGGGGCATTTGCGATCACCCGCTGATGACCTGTTTCGCCTGTTTTGACCGGCCCAGAGGGGAATATTACCTCGGCAAACCGGGGCGTTTACTCAAGGAGGTTACACTGGCGGAAGCCATAGACATCGCGCTGGAAGCCGAAGACGCCGGCCTCGTCCACTGGGGCGACTGCTACTGCTGCGACTGCTGCTGCGAGAACCTCTTCCCGGTCACCCGCTCCGGCAGATACGACCTCATGACGCCGAACCGGTTCCTGGCAGTGGTCGACGAAGATAAATGCAAAGGCTGCCAGGACTGTGTCGAGCGGTGCAAGTTCGAAGCCATCGAAATGAAACCCGTCACGGGCTCCAAAAAGCTCAAGGCGTCCATCAGCGCCGAAAAGTGCAAGGGCTGCGGCCTCTGTATTATCAAGTGCAAGCAAAACGCCATACGGTACGAGATAGTGCGACCGCCGGAATATCTCAAGCCTCCGCCGCCCCCCAGATCCCGCCAGCCCGGCCAGCCCGTACATGTCATACCCGTCTGGGGCCACTACGACCTCAAGTAAGAGCGCACGAAAGAGGCGCGATGGGCTGTATAGAGTCATCGGCTTTTACGTCCTTGTGTTTGTTCTGACATTTAGCCTGGGAGGGATTCAGCAGGCCGCAGGACTTACAGAGAAGTCTGTCATTCTTCCGCAACTGGGCCCCGGCCTGGCGGCCCTTTTAATGTTGCTGGTCTTCCGTAAAGACGGGCACCGGCTTTCCATCCTCGACCGCGGGGTCCCGGCCTAACGAAATTCTACCTCTGTTTTAAGGTAGAGGCGCCGCTGACGGAAACCTTGCCGAGACTCGGGGTGCCGGCGTATTCCAACCGGGAGGCGCCGCTGATATTTAAGTCGAGTTTTTTGTTGACTTTGAGGTTGGCGCTGCTGGCCCCGGATACATGGACATCGGAGTTGTTCAGGATAAAATTGGCCAGCCTGGCCTGGCTGGCGCCGGATATAGCAATCCGGGCATTTTCACCGGAACCCGTCAACTCCATCCAGCTGGCGCCGGTAATATCGAGCCGGGCGTCGTGATTGGCTTTAACCTCACCGCTGAGATGGCTTGCCCCGGAAATTCTAATCCTTATATTTCCCGCAGCCATCGAGTTCATCTCGAGGTGGCTCGCCCCCTCGAGATTAAGGAACAGCTCGCGGTCGGACTGGAACCCCAGAACCTTACCATGACTGGCGCCGGTTAGCGCCAGCTCGGAGAGCTCAGGCATGGTGACTATGGCACGCGGCCGGGCATGAAAGAACAGCGATGCGATTCCCTTCCGTGTGATGACCAGGGTATCGCCTTCCTCCCTGAACTTTACGTGACCGTAGTCTTCTTGCGGGACGACGACACCGTATGAGTCCGATCGCAGTATATCCACCGAGCAGGCACCTTCTACCCTGACCCGTGTAAAGCCAGCGATGCCGATCTCGCGAATACCCATCTCTATTTCTCCGGTGAATTTTACCATTCTATCTTATACCCTGCAATAATAGTATCGGGGGTGGGAGGATCGAGCGGCCCCGCCCGCCCCCTTGTTTTATCGTTAGTTTTCTTCCTCGACTGGCACGGGCATCGTGACGGGTGCCAGGCGCGGCGGCTTTATTTCCGCAGGATGGACCCTGCTCTCGACCTGATGCTCGCCGAGGCTCATGTTGGGTATCCATTGCAGCCACTTCGGCAGGTACCAGTTATGGCGCCCCAGCAGCTTCATCGTGGCCGGGACAAGGACGCACCGTACCAGCGTCGCATCAATAAAGATGGCGATAGCTAAACCGAATCCCATCTGTTGCATCATCACCATATCACCCAGGGCAAAACCGCTGAACACCGCCACCATGATGAGCGCCGCACCAGTAATGAGTTTGCCGGTGGAGCGCAGCCCGAAGGATACCGCCGCGGTATTGTCATTATGCTGCTTAAAGTGTTCGCGCACACGGCTTAAAAGGAACACCTGGTAGTCCATGGAAAGCCCGAAGAGCACCGAGAACAGGAACAGCGGCAGCCATGTCTCAATCGTGGCTACCTGCGTGAAACCGAGTAAATCGGCGCCGATACCTTTCTGGAAGACCAGCACGATTAATCCGTAAGAAGCGCCCACGGATAACAGGTTCATGATGATGGCTGTAGCCGGTATCACGATGGAGCGGAAAGCCAGCAGCAGCACGACGAAACTCAGTGAGAGCACGATGATGAAGATCACGGGTGTATAGTTGTTGGTTATCCGGTCATAATCGACCATGAAGGCGGACTCTCCGGTCACCATCGCTTTAGCGGTCGTGCCGCTGAAAGTAGCCGGAATATATTCAGTCCGTATCCTGGTAACGCTATCCTTAGCTGCAGGACTCATGGTATCTCCGGCGACTCTGGCGTCAATCAGCGCCATGTTCAATAGCGGGTAAGGCGTTACCGCAACGGACGCGAAAGCGGCGTCTGCTGATAGTTTTTCCTGCAGCCCGGCGATAGCTGCCTGGGTTTCCGGTGTGGTGACGTCTCCATCGACTACTATCGTCGTCGGGTTGTTGAAACCCATGTGGAAATCATTCTGCAGCACCAGGTAGCCCTGTTTGGATGGCAGGCTATCAGGCATGGCGGTGATACCGGACATGCCGGATACCTTATCGAAGAACGGGACGATCGCGGCGCCCAGGATTGCCACAGCTATCAGCAGGCTGACTGCCGGCGCCCGTGTCACCGTGCGTGTAACCCACGCCCAGAAACCGGTCGCGGTAGCTTCATTGGTGTGCACTTTCCGGGGACGCTGGATAAACGGTATTCTCAAAGCGTTGACTTTATCGCCAAAGATGCTGATTAGGGCCGGTAATAGCGTCATCGAAGCAATGATTGAGGCGAACACCACCAGCAGCGCGCCGATGCCCATCGAGATGAAGATGGACAGCGGGAATATCACCAGACCTGTCAGGGCCAGCATCACGGTCAATCCGCTGTAGAAAATCGCCCGGTTGGCCGTCGACCCGGCCTTACCGATGGCCTCCATTTTCTCCAGGCCGTTCGCCCGCTCCTCGCGGAAACGTGTAAGAATAAACAGGGAGTAGTCGATACCCACCGCCAGACCAATCATGGTTATCATATTGGTTATCATGAAGGTCAGGTCCATCCACTGGCCCACCACCGCCGTTAAACCGAACGCAACAACTATAGCCGCAATTCCCAGCAGTACCGGCAGGAGTGCCGCAGCCAGAGCGCCGAACACGATTGCCAGGACGACCAGCGCGACCGCGATACCCACCGTCTCGCCGGTGGCCATCGTTTCTTCGCTTAACTTCATTGAGTCTTCCATAAAAGCGGCGGAACCGGTGTGATAGATCTGGAAATCACCGGTGTTGTACTTCTCGCCCAGAGTATAGATATCTGTTATTCTTTCATAATTATCGAGCGGCATCTTGAAAGGAATCAGGGTACTGTGTTTATCTTCGGATACCAGAGAAGGGTCCGGGTACATGTAATAGGTTATCGCGCTATCGGCAACCTCCGGGCCAAACGCCGTCAAATCACCGTAAATGCCGTTAACCTGTGCAGCGAAGGCAGGGTCATCCACCGTCAACGTTGCTGACTTGATAATAATCATCTCGTCCAACATTGTCGTATCGGTGATACCAAGTCTTTCGTTCATCAGGTTGAAGGCTTTCATGGATTCCGGGGGATTACCGCTAAACTCGGCTTCGGTAACCAGCGCATCGCCCAGCCAGCTGATCGTGGCCAATAACGCCAGCGCGATGACTACCCCCCAGATACCTACGGTCCACCATTTCCTCCGGGCGCAGGCCCGGGCTAGAGATTCCATCCAGCTCCTGGTTTTCATATCGGCCTCCTCGATACATGTTTAGTTTAAGTTTAGAACGTGTAACGGGGAGATTGAACGTCCGTTCGGGGGGAAATGATACTGGAGGAAAGGAGAGTTAATACCTGGCCGGATGGGCAGGGACTTCCTGTCATTGCGAGGAGCCCCGATGAAATTGGGGCGACGTGGCAATCTCATGGAATGTATAAGTAATAAATATCGAAGGTCTCAATAAGGCGAAGGGTAGAGATTGCTTCGCCTCCCGACTTCGTCGGGATGGTCTCGCAATGACATCAGGGGATGAGGTGTTAGGACTTGGGGTTTACCAGTTGGTTTTTCAGGGCAAACGCTACCGCCTCGGTGCGGCTGCTTACCCCGAGCTTGGAGAGGATGTTGCTGACGTGGAACTTGACCGTCGAGGGGCTGACAACGAGTCGCCTGGCGATTTCGCGGTTGGGCAGGCCTTCCGCCATCAGGGCCAGAATCTCCTTCTCACGTTCGGATAGACCAAGGCGGGCCGACTCCGGTTGTTTGAAGCCCTGGAGAAGCACCTGAGTGGCTTCCGGGGAAAGGCTGGGTTTCCCCAGGACGGCGCCCCTGACGGAGGCGACCAGTTCTTCTGCGGAGACGGTCTTGAGGAGGTAGCTCATCGCGCCCGCTTTAAGGGCGCCTTCGACCAGCTCCCTCTCATTGAAACTGGTCAGGGCGATGATACGGACTTTGGGGAACTTCTCGTGGATTATCCGGGTGGCCGTCACTCCATCCATGACCGGCATCTTCAGGTCCATGAGCACTACATCCGGTTTGAGCTTTCGACACAAGGCTACGGCTTCCTCGCCGTTACCGGCTTCGCCCGCAAGGCTCAGGTCATCAAAGGACATCAGCACCGCGCCCAGGCCGCTGCGGACCACGGCGTGGTCGTCCACCAGCAGGATGCGTATTGTAGCGACATCACTCATTTTCAACCTCTCCCGGATGTGTCTTGCCAGACGACTCTTACCCTGGTGCCCTTGCCCGGATGGCTTCTCAACAAGATGGCCGCCCCGATTTCCCGAGCGCGCTCGCGCATGATACTCAGTCCGAGGCTATTCTTCGGGGCTTTTCTGACTTCGAACCCTTTTCCATCATCGCTAACGCTCAGGGTTACCTTCCCATCCTGGCAGGACAGCTTGACATCGACCCTGCCGGCGGCGGCATGCTTGGCGACGTTGTTCAGCGATTCCTGGGCGATGCGGTACAGGGCCACTTTTACCTCGGTGGGCATGGCGCAGCGGCCGGACACGGTGACTTTTACCGGCACGCGCGAACGCCCGGTTATCGACTCGGCGAGCTGTTTCAGGAGCGGGTCTATCTCAGCTTCAACAAGGGAGTCGGGACGTAATTCCAGCAGCAGCGTGCGCATTTCCGCCAGGGCGCCGCGTGTGAGTTGACGCACTTCCTCTAATCGCCGGCGTCCCTCGTTTTCGTCGCGTTCCCAGAGCCTCGGCAGCACCTCAGAGATAAGGCTGGCCGAAAAGAGCGTCTGGCTCACCGCGTCATGCAGGTCACGGGCCAGGCGGTTTCTCTCCATGGCAGCGGCCTGTTCCCTTTCCCGCTGCGCGTCCATCCGCTCGCTCTTCTTCTGGATGGTGCGGTCGATTCCCATGCAAAGGATTTCGCGCAGTTTTCCGCCGTTATCGTACAACGGCTGGTGTGTCCAGACAATCCAGACACGTTCGCCATTACGCTTCACGTTCTCGTTTTCGTTGTGCTGATATTTTACCGGGTCCTGGATGATAGCGTTTACCATCAACTGGAGGTTCCTGCCTACCGAGTCCTCCGGTGGTACAATAGTCCCCACGACGTTCTTACCCAGTATTTCCGATTCCTTGTAGCCAAAGAACTCCTCGGCGAACTTATTGAAAAAGGTCACCCTGCCTTTGGTATCCATTTCGAGGATAATAGTGCGGGCATTTTGCACGAGGTGGCGGAACTTGAGCTCGCTCCGCCGGAGTGACTCTTCGACCAGCGTGCGGCGGGTTATTTCGCCCTTGAGGAGCCGGTTGGTTTCGCTAAGCTGGGCAGTACGCTGATGGACACGGGTCTCAAGTTCTTCATGGGCTTTGAGGAGGTCCTGTTCCGCTTTCTTGCGGTCGGTAATGTCCAGCACCTGCCCCACTGTCCGCAGCTTGCCGGAAGCCGACCTGAATATAGTTGAGCTGATTTCCACACGGCGCTTGTTGCCGTTCTTCTGGACGATATTGAATTCATAGCGGGAGGGCACGTCTTCACCCATCTGCCGCCGGATGTATCGCTCGGTGACCAGCTTGATACTTTCTTCGTCGAGCATTTCGCGGAAATCATGCCCTATAATCTCGTCGTTAGTGCGCAGCAGCAACTTGGTGGTCATATCGTTGGCGTAGGTTATATTGAAGTTGTCATCGATGGTGAAGATACCGGCGTGCGAATTCTCGACGATGGCGCGGAACATTTGTTCCGTTTCCTGGCGCTCTTCTTCGGCTTTCTTAGGCTCGGAGATATCGGCGGAGACCTCATCGTTGCTCACATTTATATCCTAACCCATTGTTCCGAACGCGGTCAATTTTCCCCTTAGCGAAGATAGTAGAATACTCCGGACATTATTCGGTTGTGTACCAAATACAGTTTTTAGGCAGGGACCCGCGGGTTGGATGTGTGGTGTGTAATTACTCACGCAACCTGGCGTACATCGCGTCCAGGTCTTCAAGCCAGAGGCTGGGGTCGGCGTCCGAGGGCATCCTCCAGTCTCCGCGCGGAGATAAGCTGACCGAGCCGACTTTCGGTCCCTCCGGCAGGCAGGTCCTCTTGAACTGGTTGGCGAAGAACCGTTCGAGAAAACTCTTCAGCCATCGGTGTAAGTCTTTGAGTGTGTATTTCCCGTCAAAGAGCGCCCGCTTCCTTACCTCGTTAGCCAGAAAGAGAATCTTGCCCGGTCGCATCCCGAAGCGGACAAAGGGATACAGGTAGAAATCGGCCAGCTCGACGGGGCCAATGACGTCTTCACTTTTCTGAGCTATCTTGCCATCCTGCGGGGGCAGCAACTCGGGAGAAATCGGGGTCTCGAGGACGTCGTACAGTACCTTTTGTGCCGGAGATTTTGCCAGCTCCTCATCGGCCACCCACTGTACCAGGTAACGCACCAGGGTCTTGGGCACGGAAACGTTCACATGGTAATGCGAGATATGGTCTCCGGCGAACGTGCTCCATCCCAGGGCGACCTCGGTGAGGTCGCCGGTGCCCAATGCAATCCCATCAAGCTCATTGGCTTTGTTAAAGAAAAACTGCGTGCGATAACGAGCCTGGACGTTTTCAAAGACCACGTCCTCCTTGCCTTCGTGACTGAGGTCTTTCAACTGCAACGTACAACTTTCGGTGATGTCCGCCTGTCCGGAACTCACTCCTAAAGCCCGGCACAATTTCACGGCATTTGTTTTGGTCCTCCGCGTCGTGCCGAAGCCGGGAAGGGAATAAGCGTGTACGTTGCTGCGGGGCATGCCGAGAAAGTCCATAGTTTTCACAGCCACCAACAGGGCGAGCGTAGAATCAAGGCCACCGGAGACCCCCAAAACGATGTGGCTCTTTCTGGCACCCAATAACTTCTGGGCGAGGGCAGCTACCTGCATGGAAAATATCTCCCGGCTTCTCTCCGCCCTTCTCTCGGGTTCGGCGGGGACAAACGGGTGGGGGTCAAGTGCCCGCCACAGCTTATCCGCGACCGGGTCTCCTGCCTCTGTTTCAATAATTCGGAACGTTCTTGATTGTCCTGAAAGCCCGCGGAAACTTGTGGTAGCGCGGCGGTCATGGGCCAGCCGGTCGAGGTCAATGTCTGAAATCATCAGCTGAGGTCCTGATGAAAGCCGGTCCGACTCCTCCAGTATAACGCCATTCTCGGCAATAATGCCGTGCCCGCCGTAGACAATATCATTGGATGATTCCCCGGCGCCGGACGAGACATAGCAATAAGCGGCGATACATCTGCCGGACTCCGAGGATACCATCGTGCGGCGCCACTCCGCCTTGCCGAGAACCTCGTTGCTCGCCGAAAGATTAAGCAGCACGGTGGCACCACCTGCCGCCTGATATTCATGAGGTGAGATGGGGACCCACAGGTCTTCGCAGACCTCGACGCCGACCAGCGCGGAAGCAGTCCCCTGCAAACGAAAGAGGATGTCCGCACCAAAGGGAACTTTTTGTCCGGCGAGTTTAATCGTATCCGACAGGGCATCTCTCGCAGGAGTGAACCACCGGTCTTCATAAAACTCCCGGTACGAAGGGAGAAAGGTCTTGGGTATTACCCCGAGAACGCGCCCGGAGTTCAAAACCACGGCGCAGTTGAAAATTTTTTGGTCAAGCGGCAGCGGTATACCCACCGCCACTACCATGTTGCTGCCGGAGCTTGCTTTAAGGATATCAAGTAATCCTTGCTGCGCCTTGACGAGGAGCGTTTCTTGCTGTATTAAGTCGCCGATAGTATAGCCCGTGACCGCCATCTCGGGGAAAGCGATAATTTGTACGCCTTCGTTTTTGGCCTTCTCCAGCAACTTCAAGATGGCGGCGATGTTGAAATCGACGTTGGCGATGCGAAGTTCAGGGACAGCCACCGCCACCCGTAAAAATCCGAGGTCCTTACTCAACTGGATATCGCTCATTTTAAATCCCCTCGCCGTCCTGAACCAGACGGTGATAATGGTCGTCCATTACATAATACAGCTTTACTCTTCCATATTCTACAAGTCTTTCAGGTTTTTCAGTTTCCTGAAGTCGATCACTCCGCTTATCGCATAGTTTTTCACTTCTATCCCGGCCTCAACAGCTACGGCCGCGAGGTTAAGTCCATCGGAAAGAATAATGCCGACCCTGCCCATTCCCACCGGGGTCTCGCAAATCATCTCGCCGGCTCCTCCGAGTCTGGATACGCCGGTGAGACCCACGTTCTCCAGCTGCTTGATAACCCCTTCCGCTCGAAATAGCGCCAGAGCCGGGAATTCACAGAAGCTGGCAATTATCTTGCCATTGCCTTCGCCGACTACGCCGCTGACAGAGGTCATCTTACTGGCAATGAATACCTCGGAGGGAGCGAGGGATGAGCCAGTATAATTAATAAGGTCGATAAAGCGTACACACTTCCGGCCGCGGACCTCCAACATGCCGGCGAACTTGAAATCCAGCGGGATACCGCTTCTAAGCAGGATCCCGCTAATCGCTATATCCGATATCGTCGCCAATCCTACCTTACCTTGTGGAACCGTGACTTCTCCCAGCCTTTCTTCTTCGCCTACCGTGGCTACCAGATCGCTAAAGCATAGCGTACTACAATAAATATTCCTCATCACTTCCAGAGCCTTTTTGAATTTATCCGCGGGGAAAAGCGACACATTGATAGGCACGTTCCCCGGTCGGCCTCCCGGCTCAAAAGAAATTTGACAGGCTAGCGTCTCTATTCTGGCCATGGACGAGCCCACCCGGTCGCCAACCAGGGCGTTTTGAAGCTCATTCAGTCCCGATTGGGTAATCAACCTGCCGTCCTTCCTACCGATAATACGGGTAAGACCGCGTTCATCCAATAGCTGCAGGTGATACCTGACCGTTCTTTCTCCCAGCGATACGCCGTAGTCTTTCAGCCGGGACGCAATGATTCTGGCACCCAGAGGTTCCGATGAATCGCGAAGAATTTTAAGGATCGATATTTCTTTCCTCTCTACGCCGTGAATTTCCTGACCTATCATATGCGCCCCCTTTTTCAGCGGGCTTCCGTGTTCCCGAACTAAATCCTGTGGTCTTCGCGTATAATCACGCGAGGTCCGCCGCTGAGACTTGAATTCCAGTTTTTAGGTGGTTCAATTTGTTTAAGCCTGTCGAGCTGCCCGATGTTTTTTAGCCGCGTGTAGATGAGTTGCCAGGCACACGGTCTGTCCGGCCGGACCTCGCAGCGGTCTTCGCGCGAGCCGCCACACGGCCCGTTAAGCAGGTGTTTGGCGCACCGCGTCACCGGACAAATTCCGCCGTATTTGTGGAGCACGCATGACCCGCAGGCCGCGCATTTCTCCGCCCATACGCCTCTTTCCTCGAGGATTCCCAGGAAGGCAGTGTCCAGGCCGGCATAGACAGGTTTTTGAGGATAGCGTTCCGCTATCGCCTGAACGCCCGCGCCGCAACCCAGGGAAAGCACGGCATCGCACTTCTGGATAGCTTCGGCGGCCTGCTCGATGAAGATGTTATCGCACTGGCGTTCGATGACAAGCTCATCGATTTCCAGTCCGAGTCCCTGCACCCGGGAAGCGATACGCAGCGCCGAAGCGATGATGCTTACTTCCCGCTCCCCTCCGGCGAGACAGACGGTAACACAGGTACCGCACCCCAGCACCAATATTTTCCTATGAGTTTTTAGTATATCAAGAAGTTCCGGTATGCTTTTTCTTTCCGCTACTATCATAAATTCTGCTCCTGTTTAGCCCTGAATCGTAGTTAATCTCTTGAGACGGGCGGGGCCCAGTTTCCGCACGGTCTCTACCATGTCCCGGACAATTTCCGCGAACTTTTGCGCGCTGGCCGCGCTGACGTTGACCATGCGCAGGCGTTCGGGTTCCAGGCCGGCTTCCGCTAAAATGTCTCTCGTGTAGTTGACCCGCCGTTTCGCCAGCAAATTACCTTCTTTAAAATGGCAGCTGCCTTCTTCGCAGCCGGCGACCAGGACACCATCGGCGCCGTTCTCAAAGGCCTTCATAAAATACTCGACCTCAAGCCTGCCGGTACACGGCGTGCGGATGATGCGGACGTTGGGCGGGTATTGCAGGCGTGAAGAACCGGCCAGGTCGGCGGCGGCGTAAGCGCAATAGTGACAGCAAAAAGCCACGATGTTGGGCTCGTAATTTTCTGTTTTTGTCATTTTCTCTCATCCAGGGCGGCTATAAGTTCCTTCTCCCCGCGGCTATTCTCCTGAAACAGTTCATTCAGCATAACGCTAAACTGCTCCGACTCGAAATGTCTTAAACTGATGGCATGGGCCGGACACTCCGCCGCGCAAATACCGCAACCCATGCATTTGGCCGCGGCGATCTCCGCTTTGCGGTCGTTATTGACGAACGGCGCTCCATAAGGGCACGCCCGAACGCAGGTCACGCAGGAGATGCACTTGTCCTGAGTAACGCTGGCTACCTGGCCACTGACTTCCAGTTGCGTCTTGGAGAGCACCGTGGCCGCCCGGGCCGCGGCGGCGCGTGCCTGCGAGATGTTTTCATCGACCATTTTCGGTGAGTGCGCCAGCCCGCACAGGAAAATCCCCTCGGTGGCGAAGTCGACGGGGCGTAGTTTTAGATGCGCCTCGCTAAAGAAACCGTCGGCATTGAGCGGCACCTTGAGCATGTCAGCCAGTTTCCGGTTGTCCTCCGGGGCATCGATACCGGTGCTCAGCACAATGCGGTCGGCTTCGATTTCAATGGGCTCGGGAAAATCCGGGCTATTGACGGTGACGGTAAGGTCATCCCCGATGATCGGCGGAGCTTCACGAGTATATCGGATAAAGATTACTCCGGCTTCACGCGCCTGCTGGTAATATTTTTCACGGAAACCGTAAGTCCTGATATCCCGGTAAAGCACGAATATATTGACATCGGGGTTGGTCTTTTTCATTTTAAGGGCGTTTTTCACCGCCATGGAGCAGCAGAGTCGGGAGCAG
>CAYXOZ010000018.1:0-17081 GCA_964467135.1 uncultured Dehalococcoidaceae bacterium | reverse complement strand
GGGGTGGGCAACCTGCTGCTCAAGGACGAAGGCGTGGGCATCCACGCGCTCAAAGCCCTCCAGGAAATGGACCTGCCCCCGGATATTACGCTCATCGACGGCGGGACATCGCCGGACCTGATAGCCTATACCAGAGCCGGCGCCAAAATGGTCATTATCGATGCCGCTAAAGCGGGAGGCCGGGCGGGGGACATCTATCGCTTTAAACCGGAAGACCTGGCCGCCGGGAAAGGGACGCTTACCTCCGCCCACGAAATGGGGGTGGTGGAAAACCTGAGCCTGATGGCGCTGACCGGCAACGAACCGAGGGAAACGGTGATCATCGGCATAGAGCCGGGAGAAATCGACTGGGGGACCGAGCTTTCACCGAAACTCCAGAAAAGGCTCCCGACTATCGTTAAAGCCATTTTGAAAGAAATCAACGCCCCCTGAACTACGCCGCTACTTTACGGTCGCTTTTATTTTCGCTATAATACTTGTATTAACCTCATTAATACATTTATACGCTCCACAGTGAAAGGAGAATTTCATGGAATTCAAAGGCAAGAGAGCAGTCGTCACGGGGTCGTCCGGCGGCATCGGCAAAGCCATAGCCATCGCCCTGGCTAAAGAAGGGGCGGATATCGTCCTGGCGTCCCGCAACGCGCCCAACATGGAAGCCGTGAAAAAGGAAATCGAGGCCATCGGCCGGAAAGCGGTCGCTATAGAGTGCGATGTAGCCGATGACGCGAGCGTCATCGCCATGAAAGACAAGGCGCTCAAGGTGTTCGGCAACATCGATATCCTGATAAATAACGCGGCGTTAGGCATCCGCGGCTCCCTGGAAGACGTCAGCCTGGACGACTGGAGATATATCATCAACACCAACCTCATGGGCTATGTGCGCAACGTGCATGCTTTCCTGACTCATTTCATGAACCGGGGCAGCGGCTACATCGTCAACGTGTCGTCCATCCAGGCGCTGGCTTACGGCGCGGAGGCGCTCAACACCCCTTACATTACCACTAAAGCCGGTATCATCGGGCTCACGGACTGCCTCTCCGCCTACCTCCGCCCTAAAGGAATCAAGGTGTCCTGCCTCATCCCGGGCGGCGTTATCACGGACATAGCGAAAAACTCGCGGTTCGTGGGCACGGAACAGCGGAAAAAAGAGCTGCGCGCCAGGGACGAAGAAGGCACCCGGCTCCCGTTTTTCCTCACGGCCATGCAATGCGCCGAAGGGCTTTTAGCCGGGATGAAAAAGGAAGATTACCTCATCCTCGTCCCGGCAAATATGGTCGAGATGCTCAAGCCACAGGGGCGGGACATCGCGATGTTCAACGCTTACGTGGCCAATCCGCCGCCGCCCCGGATGCCGCCGGGCATGCCCCCGAGAAAATAGTCCTTGTCAGGCATCGGGGGGATGGATTATACTTCAGGATGCGGGAGCGGATGAGTCCCGGTGGGCTTCGCGGACTTCAAATCCGTTGGGGGGCATTAAACATGTCTCCGGTGGGTTCGACCCCCATGCGCTCCCGCCAACAAAATGCGAAACCAGGAAAGATGGAAACCGAGTAAATACGTATATAAAAACGGGAGACTAACAGCATCAAGAGACCCGAAAGAAGTGGCCCTCGGCTCAAGGTTAGTTACCGACCTTATTGCCCGTTTTTACGATACCGTACTAAGGCAACACGCCAAAGGTAAGCTGGCGGACCTCGGCTGCGGCAAAGTCCCCCTCTACGGCACATATAAAGAACTGGTGACCGATGTTATCTGCGCCGATTGGGAAAACACGCTTCATAAGAACGAATACCTCGATTATGAAATCGACCTGACCAAGAACCTTCCCTTTAACAATGGTGAGTTCGACACAATCATACTTTCAGACGTCCTCGAGCATATACCGGTGCCGGAACAACTCTGGAGGGAGATGGCAAGAATTTTAGCAACAAGCGGAAAAATAATAATGAATGTCCCCATGTATTACTGGCTCCATGAAGAGCCCCATGATTACTACCGATATACAGAATACGCCCTGCGGCGGTTTGTCGAGACGTCTGGCCTGAGATTAATCAAACTTGAGCCTATAGGTGGTGTCCCGGAAGTTATGGCGGATATCTTCGCGAAGAACATTGTCAACCTGCCGGTGCTGGGGCGCCCGCTCGCGGTGGCCGCCCAATGGCTGACATCGTGTTTCGTAAAAACAAAGCCCGGTAAGAAGTTGTCCAGAGCGACGGGCACCAAATTCCCGTTAGGATATTTCTTAATCGCCGAAAAGCCGCAAAAGGTCGCTCAAGGTATGATATACTGACCTATTCAGGGCAGTCCGGGGGGAAAATAGCTTAAAAAGTATAGTTATCCGAGGCCCTATCGTACATGGCTTCAAGGGCCCGGGAGACGTTCAACTGGGCTTCCAGCAAAAACTGTAAATCCAGGCTGCGGCCGTTATCACAATGTTGTCTCAATTCGTCCCTCAACAGACATTCAGCCCGCGTTAGCAGCTCGATAATCTGGTGACCGTCTTTCTGGATAGAGTCCAGTTCTTTCCCGGTTTCTTCTGTCATATTAGCCTCGCACTATCATAGCATATAAGAACACCATGGCGTCAACACGCTTACACATATAGTAGTCCCGCAATGTTAGAAAAAAGTGTATGCCAGGTTTAAAGACAGTGGGAAATTTAGCCTGGCTGCCCGTACCAAAGGATAGTACTGCACATTACGGCATGGTACTATAGAGCTATTTTCCGCCTCGAGGTGATAGCCTAATATATAGGGAGGAAAACTGTATTTAACATCCTATTAGAAGAATAACTATTCAGGGACGCACGAAAATGTCTAAATCAGACGTAAAAACCGAAACCAATAAAGATGAATTTTCCAGGATTTTCGACGAATACCGCGCGAAAATCGACGAAATTTCCCGCAAGTCGGTAAGGAACCCCCAGCCGAACGGCACGCCGACGGATACCGCTACCAGCGATGCCGCCGAAGAACTCGAGGTAGCCGTTGCCAAGGTCCAGCCGAAAACAAGCGGAGGCCCTAAAGAATCCGTGTCTCCTTACGAACTGGAGGCCCAGGAAATCATCGTGGCGGCCAAGCGCCGCGCGCAGCAGATAATCGACGAAGCCGAAGAAAAAAGCAAAAAAGAAGCCTCGAAGAGGACACAGTCCCAGGTAGAAAAAATCATCGGCAGGGCCAGAAAAGAAGCCGAAGAAACGATAGCCCAGGCCAGGCAAGCCACCGAAAAAGAAAGCAGCGAAATCGCCGCGGCCGCCAAACAGGAAGCCGAGCGGCTCATCAGGGAGATAACGGAGAAATGCCGGCGGGAGACCCAGGCGCAATCCAACCGCGCCATCGAGGAAGCGCGGGAAAAAGCCAACAAAATGATGAACGGCATCGTCAGCAGCTGTAAAGAAATCAGCGGGATGGTCAACGAAATCGTCAACCGGACCCGTAAAACAATCGATGAGTTCGAAGCCAAACTACAGACAGACGTCGGCGAGCTGGCCAAAGCCATCGCGGAAACGCAGCAAAAGCTCCAGCAGGTCACGGTCTACGCCCTGAAGGAAAAAGAAGAAGCCAAACCGGCGCCCGCCAGTAGAAAAACGGAAGTAATCGAGACCCCGACGCTGGCGGTTAAAATACTCGGCGCAAAATCCAACGGCCAGCACGGCAGCCAGCCGCTCTTCAGCGGGCAGGTGGAGATGAAATCAATATCGTCGTCTTTCGACTACCAGTACCTGAAAAACCTGAAAAAATACCTGGTCCACATACCCAATATCAGGTATGTCCAGGAATACGCGTCCGAAAAAGAGATATCGATACTATTCGAGCTCAAAGAACCGCTACCGCTGCTCGAAATCATACGCAACGTCCCCCAGGTGGACGAAGTAATTACCGAAGCCGACGACATCAGCATCACCTTCAAAGACAACCCGTAAGGCAAACGGGGCGGGCATCAATACAAAACCCGGTCATCGCCGACGCGGCGGGTCACCTTCTCACGGTCGAGAAACTCCAGCAAAGCCTGGGCGTACTTGCGGGACGTGCCGAACATATCCCTGACCTCGCCCAGGGTTATCTTGCCTTTTTCTTTAATACGGGCAGAAATTTTATCCACCATTTCACGATATGCCGGGGCGGCAAAAACGACGTTATCACTCACCTTCACCACTTTGCCCTGCCCGATAAGCATATTGAGCAAATCCGGCTCCGGGATGAGGTCGGTGGGCGGGGCATAAGGGCTGGCGGCCAGGGATTTTAGAAAGGCGTCTATTTTTGCCTGCTGCGCCGGCGTGAGATTAACGCGATGGGAAGGCAGACGAAGATGCCCGCCTTCCTCGACGAGGATGCCCTGCTTGATAAAGCTGTCCAGAGCCAGTACGATAAAGTTGCCCAGCTTCAGTCGGGTGCCCAGCTCCACTTTGGGCATACCAGGCCGGGCGGGGAACTTTTTATGATAGTCGGCCAGCGCCGCTACCGCTTTCTCACCGAGGCGCTGCCAGCCGGACGATGTCAGCAGCACGCGACGCTCGCCCTCGCCTAAAGCGACAACCCTTCCGCTCGCAACTAAAGACGCCACAGCGGGGTCGACTTTTTCCAGCGGGAGATTGGCGCGGGCTATCAAGGCGGAAAACTCCAGCGGCGGGGCGGTCTCCAGGAGGGCTAAAATTACCTCCGTAGCGGTGCCGCCCTCCCTGGCACGTAGATTTTCAATCACATCGGGGCGAAAACGGCGCAAACGCCGGGCACGGGCATCGAAGACACCACCGCCGCCCAGGGTCTCCACGGGCGAGCGGATGATATACCGGTCACCGTCAATGACCGCCAGAGGCTTTTCCAGCGAAAGCTGCGCCCAGGCGGAGTCGCCGGGACGAAGCTCATCCGCCTCCAGCAGGCGGACTTTAGCCATGGCCTCCGCCGCCAGGGAATGAAAGCTGACCTCGGCGCCGTGGCGCAAAGGCCGTTTTAGATAGGGAACCAGCTTGAGCTTCACGGTCAATAAAGCGGCAGGCTTAAGCCAGCCGGGGCGGGTCACGACATCGCCGCGCTGAAGCTGGGCGGTGGTAACGCCGACCAGATTAGCCGCCACGCGGGAGCCGGGAGGGGCGATATCGATTTTCGCCTTGTGGGTCTGGAGTCCGCGGAGTCGTGACTTCAATCCCGAGGGCACAATCTCCACCTCCTGCCCCACGGAAAGAGAGCCGTCCAGCAGGGTGCCGGTCACCACCGTACCCGCGCCGGCAATGGTAAAAGCCCTATCGATGGGAAGGCGGGGTCGGCCCAGGTCGGGACGAGGTTCCGTTGTATCCAGGAGCTTATCAATGGCGGTCAACAGCTCCGGGAGGCCCTCGCCGGTCAGCGCCGAGACAGCCACCACAGGCGCCCCGGCGATGGAAGTAGCGGCGATAACCTCCTCCACCTCCATCCGCACCAGGCTCAGCATTTCCTCGTCGACCAGGTCTCTCTTGGTGATGACCACGATGCCCCGCCGCACCCCGATTAAGTCCAGAATAGCCAGGTGCTCACGGGTCTGGGGCATGACGCCCTCGTTGGCGGCCACGATAAGCAGGGCGAGGTCGATGCCGCCCACGCCGGCCAGCATGTGGCGGACGAAGCGCTCGTGGCCGGGCACGTCGACGATGCTTACCTCGCGGCCGGAAGGCAGCTTGAGCCAGGCGAAGCCCAGCTCGATGGTCATGCCCCGCTCCTTCTCCTCCCGGAGGCGGTCGGGGTCAATGCCGGTCAGCGCTTTCACCAGCAGGGACTTACCGTGGTCGATATGCCCGGCGGTGCCTAAAACGTACAAATTCTAAATCCTAAGCTCGAAATCTTAAACAAATTAACCTGGATTCCCGCTTTCGCGGGAATGACGCTTTGATACGTTCCGCAATGCTTCGAGAACGATACTATCTTCTTCGGGGAGGACGGAACGGGGGTCGAGGAGAAGCCGGTCTTTCTCGATACGCCCGATAACGGGCACCTCCCGCGAGCGAAGTCGCTCCGCGATGGCCTTAATATCAACACCAGCCAGAGCCACCAGGCGGGTGGGCAGCGAACCACCGGGAAGACTGCCGCCGCCGACCATCGTTTCGCCGGGGACGACTTTACTATCGCTTAACGCAGCCGACCAGGAGCGAGCGCGTCGCTCAATTTCATCGAGCGGGGCGGCAATCATACGCCAGACGGGGACCTTAGCGGTGGCTTCCTCCTTGAGATAATGGAGCAGCGTGGCAGCCAGACCGGCCAAACGCGTTTTATCAATACGCAAAGCGCGGGCGAGCGGGTGTTTTTTCAGCTTATCGATATACTCTTTTTGCCCGACGATAATGCCCGCCTGGGGCCCGCCCACGAGCTTATCGCCGGAGAAAAAGGTCAAAGCGGCGCCGGCTTTAACGCTTTGCTGGACCATCGGCTCCGGGGCAAGCCCGTAAACGGTGGTGTCCAGGAAACAGCCGCTGCCGAGGTCGTCAAAGACGAGCAAATTATGCTTTCGCCCGATGGCAACCAGTTCTTCAAGCGTAACCTCGCTGGTAAAGCCCACCAGGCGGAAATTGCTTGAATGAACGCGCAGCAGGGCGGCGTTGCGGGGGGTAATGGCCTCTTCGAAGTCGGCGGCGTAGGTGCGATTGGTCGTCCCAACTTCAACCAGCTTTACGCCGCTCTGGCGCATAACATCCGGGATGCGAAAGCCGCCGCCGATTTCCACCGCCTGGCCGCGGGACACGATGACCTCTTTACGTTTCGCCAGAGCGGACAGGCCTAAAAGCACGGCGGCGGCGTTGTTGTTAACGACAAGGGCGGCCTCCGCGCCGGTAAGGCGGCATAAAAGCCCTTCGACGTGGACGTGGCGGGAGCCCCTAGACCCGGTAGCAAGGTCGAACTCAAGGTTGGAATAGCCGCGGCTGGCCTCGTCCATAGCGGCGAGGGCCTCGGGGGAAAGCGGGGCGCGGCCCAGATTGGTATGCAATATCACGCCGGAAGCGTTGATGACGCGGCGTAAAGTCGGCCTGGCCAAGGCTTCCAGCTCAGCCACGACCGAGGTGACGATATCTTCAAGGGAAGCAGAGGGACGTCCGGCGGTGATAGACAAGCGCTCACGTTCCAGTCGTCCCCTGATAACGTCCACCAGGAGGTCGTGCGGATAGCTTGCCTGAGCGAGTCGCTCATCCGCAAGGACTTTATCTACCGAGGGAAGTCGGCGGAACTCCGTAGCCATCGGCTTTATTCTACACAATATAGGAGCGCACTTCAAAATTACAAAGGAGTGGCTATTTATGTATATGGGATACCTCACCCCCTGACCCCCTCTCCAAAGGCCACTGGTTCCCGACTTTCGTCGGGATGGTTAAATGGGGAAAAGGTAACCAGTTTGGAGAGGGGGGTTAAAGAAAGAGGGGCTTCGCCCCTCTTAGACGCCCTGCTTTGAAACCCTTACCCATATCCACGACAAGGGTAATCTCTACCCTTGCCAGAGCCGAATAATATCATAGTAACCGAAAAACAGAAAAGATGATAAAAATGGGGTATAATAAAAACATAAGGGTAATAAGGATAAGGCCATGTTCCGACACCTGAGAGAAGATATCCAGACGGTATTCAATAAAGACCCGGCGGCCCGGAGCGTGACGGAAATCATCCTGTGCTACCCGGGACTGCACGCCCTCTGGGCGCACCGCGTTGCCCACTTTTTATGGCGCCACCATATCAAGCTACCGGCCCGGATGCTTTCGCACCTGAGCCGCTTCTTCACGGGGATAGAGATACACCCCGGGGCGCACATCGGGCGGAGGTTCTTCATCGACCACGGGTCCGGGATAGTCATCGGGGAGACGGCCGAAATCGGCGACGACGTACTCATGTACCAGGGCTCCGGCCTGGCGGGGACATCGCTCAAGAAAGAGAAACGCCACCCGACCATCGGCAATAACGTGGTCATCGGGGCGGGGGCGATAGTGCTGGGGGCGATAACAGTCGGCGACGGGGCGCGGATAGGCGCCGGCTCGGTAGTAATACACCCGGTCGCGCCGGGCGTGACGGTGGTGGGAATCCCGGGGAGGGCGGTCACCAAACAGGACGTATCTGTCACCGAGCTCGAACACGGCAAGCTCCCCGACCCGGTCGCCCAGGCCATCCGGCTTGTCTTGAGAGAATACGACGGCTTCGAACAACGACTGGAAAAGCTGGAAGAAGAGTGCGGACTGGCTACGCCGCAGGACGAGCTCGAGGAAAGCCGTAAGGAGATTGAGAAAGAATTCACCGAGGGCGGGGGGATTTAGGGGAACGAGCAACTCAAATCTCAAAACTCAAAAGTCAAAGCCGGGGGCGGGGAATATAATAAAGAAAGCTAAGAGGCAGATGGTGCGAGGGCGGCGGGTGGGAAAAGATAAAAAGGAATAGAAGAAAATGCGCCAAGAGGCGGGGGGAGTGAAGAATAAGGACCCTCACCTTGGTCCTCTCCCACAGGGGGAGAGGACATAGAACCGCAGGAGATTAACATGAACACTGAAATCACGGAAAACAAAAGCTGCTGTTCCGACAGCAACTGCGGCTGCAAAACGGACGCGTATCCTACCGCCAAGGAATGTCCGAGCTGCGGCAAGCGATTACGCCTCACCGGACGCGCCCAGCGCCTCGAGTTCCGGTTGACCTGCAACCACTGCGGCTACGCCAGCCCTCTGCTGTCCCAGGAAGAAATCGGAGAACTGCTTTAAATAAAAGGACGCGTGGAGAAGTGAAAGTAGCCATAGCCATGAGCGGCGGGGTGGACTCCTCCGTGGCGGCGGCCCTCCTTAAAAAAGCGGGGCATACCGTCACCGGCGTAACGATGAACATAACAGACGACTCCCGGTCCGCAACGGACGCCGCCGATATCGCGCGCCGACTGGGCATACCCCACCGCGCTATCGACCTGCGGGAAATATTTACGCGCCGTGTTATCGACTATTTCTGCGGGGAATATGAGGCCGGGCGGACGCCCAATCCCTGTGTCCTCTGCAACCGGTATATCAAGTTCGAAGCGCTGTGGGAGGAGGCGGAGAAAGCAGGGGCGGCGTTTTTTGCCACCGGGCATTACGCCAGAATAGAAAAAGACAATAATGAGAGATATATACTGAAAAAGGGGCGGGACAAAACCAAAGACCAGTCCTATTTTCTCTGCCAGCTCACGCAGGAACAACTCGGCCGGACGATTTTCCCCGTTGGCGATTTAACTAAAGACGAGGTGAAAAAGCTAGCGGCGGAAATGGGGCTCCCCGCGGCAACCCGGCCGGAAAGCCAGGAGATATGCTTCGTCCCCGATAACGACCACGCGAGGTTCCTGGAGAAATACCTGCCGGAGTCGAAACGGACAGGACCGATACGGGACAAAGAGGGCAGGACACTCGGACAGCACCGGGGGATAGCGACTTACACCATCGGCCAGCGCAAGGGGCTCGGCATAGCCGCCGCCGAACCGCTCTATGTAACTGCTATCGAAGCCGACCGGAATGCCATTACCGTCGGGACTAAAGAGCAAACGTACGGCAGAGAGCTCACCGCCGGAGGACTCAACTGGATAGCCATACCCGCCCCAGAGCGCCCGCTCCAGGTCAAAGCAAAAATAAGGTCCCGCCACA
This sequence comes from uncultured Dehalococcoidaceae bacterium, assembly GCA_964467135.1. Lineage (GTDB taxonomy): Bacteria > Chloroflexota > Dehalococcoidia > Dehalococcoidales > RBG-16-60-22 > JBFYTX01. The sequence goes on along the minus strand of CAYXOZ010000018.1, from coordinate 7,480 downwards.
CGGAGGCGGAGGCGACGGTAACGCCGCGGGGCGATAACACTGTTCATGTAGAGTTCGCCGAGCCGCAGGCAGCCATCACCCCCGGGCAGGCGATAGTCTTTTATGACGGGGACAAAGTGGTGGGCGGGGGCACGATAATAAAGCGAGGAAAATGACCATGACAAAGATAATCGCGGTCTGTAAAAGCGAAAAAAAAGGCATGCGAAAGACGCCGCAAGGCGAGATAACGATAGAAAAAGGCTACGGCGTAGCCGGGGACGCCCACGCCGACTGCCAGACGCACCGGCAGGTAAGCCTGCTGGCGATAGAGAGCATCGACAAGATGCGGGGCAAAGGGCTGGAGCTCCAGCCGGGGGACTTCGCGGAGAACATCACGACCCAGGGCATCGACCTGTGCTCATTACCCGTCGGCACCAGGCTGGAGGCGGGAAAAGGGGTGGTGCTGGAAATGACGCAGATAGGCAAAGAATGCCATAAAGGCTGCGCCATACGCGAGCTCGTGGGGGACTGCATCATGCCGCGGGAGGGCATCTTCGCTAAAGTCATTCGCGGCGGGACCGTCAAGCCGGGCGACGCGATAAAAATAGTCGGAGAAAAAGCCGGGGCCAATGCCGAATAAAATCCTGAAGACAATCGAATACACCAAAGTCAACGACGAATGCGCGGCCGCCCGGGAAAGAATCATACGGGAGACCGCCCTGACGATAAGAGTCGACGGGCGGCACTACGCCACGGCCATGTTAATGGCAACACTCGAGAAAGAGTTCGTTGTGGGAAACCTCTACGTCCAGGGGGTCATCAAGAGCGCCGACGATGTTAAGTCGATAGTGATAAAAAACAACATCGCCGAGGTGACGCTGGCCGGAAAGAAGAAAAACAGTGCCGTAGTCTCAGTCATACATTCCGACCTCAAAGTCAACACCGAAGATATTTTCAACTGCGTCAAGGCGATATTGAAGTCGAAGGTATTTACCGAAACCGAGGCGGTACACTCCGCCGGACTCTTCCTCGACGGGAGGGAGACCATCGGCATCGCCGAAGACCTGGGGCGGCATAACGCCCTCGACAAGGTAATCGGCGCCGGACTGATGAAAAAAATCAACTTCGGCCGGACGGTGGCGGCCTCCACGGGGAGGCAGCCCTCCGAAATGATAATCAAGTGCCGCAACGCGGGCATAACAATAATAGCCACCAAAGGGGTGCCCACCACGCTGGCAGTGGAGATAGCACGACAAGCGGGAATAACCATCGCGGGGCTGGTGCGGGGCAACACCATGATTGTCTACTCCCACCCGGAGAGAATAGAGGGGGCGGATGAAGGGTAAAGTCAGCGGCTACCGCAAATGGACGCCAACCTCGAAAACGCTCGAGTGCCGGAGACTGGTCGAGGGGCGGTTCGTGCGGGGGGAGGTCAGCGTGATAATCGAAAAGGAGCTACCGATATACGTCAACGGCCAGCACCTGGTCACCGCCTCGATAACGCCTTCGATGGAGACGGAATTCGTCATCGGCTACCTTTTCGGTCAGGGTTTTATAAACGGCTTGGACGATATATTAGCTTTGACGATAGAAGGGAATACCGCGCAGATAAAGCTCAAAGACGAGGCCATGGTCTCCAGCGAAACGCGAGGCGCCAGCTACCGCATCGTCTCGGGAGGAGGCCGGGTGGCCTATTACGACAAAGCGGAACTGCCCCGGATAAAGAGTCGGGGGAAAATCAGCCAGGCACAGATTTATAAAGCGATGAACACGCTTTTTGAGACCGCGCGGATCTACCGCGAGACGGAAGGCGTCCACGCGGCAGGGCTATTTACTAACGAAGGCAGCCTGGTGTGCATCGTGGAAGACATCGGCAGGCACAACAGCCTCGATAAGGTAATCGGGTACGCCCTCTTAAATAAAGTGGACCTGGGCAACACCTTTTTAGTCTCGACGGGGCGGATGGCATCGGAGATGGTGGCTAAAATATGCCGGGCGGGAATCCCCATCGTCGCCACCAAGACCGCCGTGACCGATAAAGGATTGGAAACCGCCCGCAAGCACGGGATGACAGTCATCGGGTTTGTGAGAGACGCCGGGATACGCATCCATACCGACATGGAGGTAAGGGTAATCGAGCGGGCAGGCATGAAAATTTATTCCGGCGCCGGCAGGGTGCCCTGCGAGGAAGCTAACAGCGATTAGCAATAAGCGATTAGCTATTAGCTTTAGAGAAGGAATGCGATTCAAGAGTTAAGATGAGCAGTCAGAGAAAAGACTCCATAGAAGAGCTAATATTAAAGCTCAAAAAGGAGAAGAAAGCAATCATCCTCTCCCACAACTACCAGCGCGGCGAGGTGCAGGACATCGCGGACTTCGTCGGGGACTCACTGGAGCTCAGCCAGAAAGCCGCCAAGACCGACGCCGAGGTAATCGTTTTCTGCGGGGTCCACTTCATGGCGGAGACCGCCGCCATCTTAAACCCAAGCAGGACGGTGCTCCTGCCGGACGCGGGCGCCGGCTGCCCCATGGCCAACATGATAACGGCCGAACAGCTTAAAAAGAAAAAGGAAGAACTCCCCAACGCCACCGTGGTCACCTACATCAACTCCTCCGCCGCGGTCAAAGCCGAGTCCGACTACTGCTGCACGTCAGCTAACGGAGTCAAGATTGTGGGGAGCATCGATAATGATGAGATAATATTCGTCCCGGACCAGTATTTAGGCGATTTTATCGCCAGGAGGACGGGAAAAACGCTGACGCTCTGGCCGGGCTACTGCCCCACCCACGTGCGCATCCTCCCCGAAGACATCGTCAACCGGAAACAGGAGCACCCCAAAGCTAGAGTGGTCGTCCACCCCGAATGCCGGCCGGACGTCATCGCCCTGGCGGACGAGGCCCTGAGCACTTCCGGCATGATACGATACGCCGCCCGCGAAGAAGTCCGGGAGCTAATCGTCGGCACGGAGGTGGAGATACTGCACCGGCTCAATAAAGAAAACCCGGGGAAGAAATTCTACGCGGCATCCAAAAAAGCCGTCTGTCCCAATATGAAAAAAATCACCCTCGACAAGATATTAGCATCGCTGGAGACCATGACGCCGGAAGTCAAAGTCCCGGAAGAAATCCGGGTACGCGCCAAGGCGGCGGTCGACCGCATGCTGGCCATGGTGTAAGTCTATGCCACAACAAAGCTATATCGTCGTTATAATTACCACGAAGGACACCGAGGAAGCGCAGAAGATTGCCAAGGCGCTGCTCAAGCGGAGACAGGCCGCCTGCGTCAATATCGTACCGGAAGTCGATTCCCACTTCTGGTGGCAGGACAAGCTCGAATCGGAGAAAGAAAGCCTGCTCATCGTTAAGACCAAAGAATCGCTGCTGCCGGACATTATAAAATCGGTCAAGAAAATGCACAGCTACGACGTCCCGGAAATTATCGCCCTGCCCATCGTCGGCGGGAGCCAGGAATACCTGGACTGGATTGACCGCGAGGTCACCTAGGGGAGGAGAGCGCCATGTTTACGCAAAAAGAGAGGGAGAAGTACGACCGCCAGATAATGATATACGGGTTCGGGGAGGAGGGGCAGGAAAAACTCAAAAGGGCCAAGGTGTTCATCGCCGGGGCGGGGGGACTGGGCTCGCCGGTAAGCATCTACCTCGCGGCGGCGGGCATCGGCACGCTCCGCATCGCCGACCACGATAAAGTAGAGCTCAGCAACCTCAACCGGCAGGTCCTGCACCGTGAGGAAGATGTCGGCCGGAGAAAAGTCGACTCGGCGGCGGAAAAGCTCAGCAAGCTCAACCCGGACATAAAAATAGAAACTATCGCGGAGACCATCACCGAAACGAACGTCGCGGAACTGGTGGGGGACGCCGACCTGATAGTCGACGCGATGGACAACCTGCCCACCAGATATCTCCTAAACAGGACGGCCATCGAGAAGGGCATACCGTTTTTCCACGGCGCCGTGTACGGATTCGAAGGCCGGGCGATGACCATCATACCCGGCAAAACCGCCTGCCTCAACTGCCTCTACCACAACGTCAAAGTGCCCAAAGAGAAGTTCCCGGTCATCGGGGTAACGCCGGCGGTCATCGGTTGTATCCAGGCGACGGAGGTCATTAAATATCTAACGGGGCTGGGGGAGCTACTGACTAACCGCATCCTCAACTACGACGCACTCAGGATGAAATTCACCGAGTTCGTTATCAAGCCCGATCCCGATTGCGAGCACTGCGGCAAACCGGCGCGGAGGCGAGGAAAATGAGCGTAAACATAGAAATACCTTCCGTCTTCGGGAGATATTCCGATAATAAATTGAACTTCAAAGTCGAAGCGAAAACAGTCGGCGAGGCTTTACATCAGCTGGGAAAGCAATCGCCCGGGCTCGGGAAGCTGCTCCTCGATAAGGAAGGCAACCTGACGCAAGCCTACGACGTGTTCGTCAACGGAGAAAGCGCCTACCCGGAGACGATGACCAAGCCCGTGAAAAACGGGGACAAGCTCAACATCGTCATGCTGATATACGGCGGATAAACAGCGCTAAACCTTGGTCCAGTCGATTTCCAGCTTGCAGGAAGGGCAATCCTGCCGCATCGGCACCTCAGCCTTGCAGTGCGGGCAGATGAATTTATCACCGGACTTAATCGGCTTTTCGTGTTGATGTTTCTTTTTATCTTTAGCCATTTTTATCCTCCCGATATTATCCAGTCCGCTATATCTTAGACCAATCGATTTCCTCCCCACAACCGGGGCAAGCCTGCTTAACCGGCACCTCGGCCCTACAATGCGGGCAGAGATACTTATCGCGCGACTTGATGGGGACCGGCGGTGTTTCCACAGGGCGTGGAAACATATCCAGAGACGGTTGATACAGCTCTTTTTGCTTTTCTTCTGCCATACAAAACCTCCCCTATGGCGGGATAATGATACCCTATTGTACCACGAGTAAAATGTAGAAAATCATACGCAGAATAGAAAAATGTTGAATTTTTATAAAATTAAGCGCGCCGGTCCAGCCAGCGTCGTTTCTGGTCGACGCGGGCGTGCTCATCAGTCATCTTATAATTTGCGAGAAAATCCTCACGGAAGTCGCTAAACGCGTCGGCCAGGATAGAGTCCCTTATCCTACGCATCAGATTGGCGATGAAACGCAGATTATGTAAAGAAGCCAGGCGCAGAGCCAGCAGCTCCTCGCTGCGGAACAAATGGCTCAGATAAGCGGCGGAAAAGGTGCGGCAGGAATAGCAGTCGCAGGAAGGGTCGACGGGCTTATCCATCCTGGCGTAAACCGCCCGGCGTATATTAATCCGTCCCTTTAGAGTAAATAAAGCGCCGTTGCGGGCGACGCGGGTCGGCAGGGCGCAATCGAAGATATCGATGCCGCGAGCGACGCCCTCGATAATGTCCTCCGGGGCGCCGACGCCCATAAGGTAACGTGGCTTCTCCTCCGGTAATAAAGAGGCGGTCGACCCGACCAGCGACATAGTGATGTCCTTGGGCTCGCCGAGGCTCAAGCCGCCGATGGCATAGCCGGGGAAATCCAAACCTGTAAGGAAAGCCGCCGAAAGCGCCCGGAGCTCGGGGAACATGCCCCCCTGGACAATGGCATACAGGGAGAGGTCGTCCCTCGTTTTAGCTTTAAGGCAGCGCTCCGCCCAGCGGTGCGTCCGCTCCATCGCCGCGCGCACCTTATCAAGGCTATCGCCAAAGGCAGAACAGTGGTCGAGCACCATCATAACGTCCGAGCCCAAAGCCTCCTGGTACCGGACGGCCAGCTCCGGGGTAAGGAAATGCTCGCTGCCATCGATATGGGAGCGGAAGGCAACGCCCTCATCGGTAATTTTACAGAAGGGCGCCAGGCTGAACACCTGGTAGCCGCCGGAATCGGTGAGAACGGCGCCGTCCCAGGCCATAAAGCGATGCAGTCCTCCCAGTTTTTTAATGATATCGATGCCGGGACGGAGATAGAGATGATAGATGTTCGCAAGCAGCATGTCATAGCCAAGCTCTTTAATTTCGTAGGGGGTCAAAGTCCGGACGGTTGCATGGCTGCCCACCGGCAGGAAGACAGGCGTGGGGACGGTGCCGTGTGGGGTATAAAGCTCGCCGGCACGGGCAGAACCGCAACTAGCTATTATTTTAAAGTGTTTTTCAGGCAAGTTTATTAAACCTCACCCCTGCCTACGCCAAGGCTACGGCGGGCAAGCCCTTACCCCTCTCCAGCCTGTTACAAAGCCTTAATACTATTATTATCTGGCTGGAGAGGGGAGGTTATTTGAGAGGGGGCTGCGCCCCCTCTCGCTGCGCACTCCCCTTTTTAATAACTTCGTCTCTCTTAGACGCCCTGGATCAGCCTGTTAGCGATAATGGAGCGGTGCACCTCGGAAATGCCGACGTATATCTCGGTCATCTTGGCGTCCCGGTAGAGTCGCTCCACCGGCAGCGACTTCATCGTGCCGTAAGAGCCGTGGACCTGCATGGCAAGTCGGGTAACGTCCACCGCCACCTGCGAGGCGAAGAGCTTGGCCAGCGATGACTCGTACTGGATGGACTGGCCTTTATCGCGGAGGAAAGCGGTGCGGTAGACCAGCCAGCGGGCCGCCTCGATGCGGGAGGCCATCTCCGCCAGCATCTGCTGAACGGACTGCATCCCGGAAATAGACCGGCCGCGGGCTTTCCTCTGCCGGGCGTAGTCGAGCGAGAGGTCGAGGGCCGCCTGCGCCGCCGCCACACCCTGCATCGCCACGCTCATCCGCTCGACGCTGATGGCCTCCAGCAAAATATCGAACCCCTGCCCTTCTTTGCCGATTAGATTATCTTCCGGCACAAAAACATCATCAAGGTTCACGATAGACGTACCCAGACCACGCAGACCCATCGTCTCCAGGACCTCCTGGACGACAAAGCCGGGCGACTTCCTTTCGACGATGAAGGCGTTCAGGCCGGCACCCTCGCGGCGGGCGAAAAGGAGGACGACATCCAGCGCGGGCGCCAGGGACATGAACATTTTTTGCCCGCTGATAACGAAGCCCTGGCCGCGGCGGCGGGCGAAGGTAGTGATAGCGGCGGGGTCAGAGCCGGTATCCGGCTCGGTAAAGCCGACGCCGCCCAGCCAATCGCCTTTTGCCAGCGGCGTCAGCAGGCGTTTTTTCTGTTCTTCAGTGCCAAAGCGAAAAATGCCTTCCTCGGGGACGGTGTTCACTGCCAGGATAGCGCCAACAGACACCGACGCCTGACATATCTGCTCCAGCGCCAGCAGGTAACTCATATAGCCTGCGCCACTGCCGCCGTATTTCTCCGGGAACGGCAGGCCCTGAAAGCCGCGTTTGCCCATCTCTTTAGCCAGGTCATGAGGGAACTCGTTAGAGCGGTCGATATCCGCCGCCCGGGGCAACACCTCTTTTTCAGCAAAGTCCTTCGCCAGGCGCTGTAACATCTTTTCCGGTTCGGTTAAATCAAAATTCATATAAATACAGGATAATTATACACAATATG
>CAYXOZ010000017.1:11648-17776 GCA_964467135.1 uncultured Dehalococcoidaceae bacterium | reverse complement strand
TCCTTTGAAGACCCCCTCCGGCAAGATAGAGTTTTATTCCCAGAATTTAGCCAAATATTTCGCCGACGACAATGAAAGACCGCCGGTGCCGCACTGGATTGAAAAGGGGGAGAGCCATGATGAGAGGCTTTCTAGCGCTAGAGCTAAAAAGTATCCCCTTCTTATCATGTCCAATCACGGCCGATGGAGAGTACACGCCCAGTGCGACGATATTACGTGGACAAGGGAAATACCGACCTGTAAGGTTGCCGGTCCTGACGGTTACAAATATGAGCCTCTCTGGATCAGTCCGGCGGACGCGGCGAGAAGGCGCATCAAAAGCGGCGACGTGGTCACTGTATATAACGAAAGAGGGACGGTGCTTGGCGGCGCCTATGTAACCGAGCGAATAATACCCGGCGTCGTCTATATGGACCACGGGGCGAGATACGACCCGATAGTCCCCGGAGAGCTCGACAGGGGCGGGGCGATTAATACGATAACCCCGCACAACACAACCTCAAAGAATGCTACGGGGATGGTGGTGAGTAGTTTTTTAGTCGAAGTGAAAAAAGCCAACCTGGATGAACTGAGAAGTAAATACCCGGAAGCATTCGCCAGGCCCTATCAAAGTGATGCCGGTCTGCGTATGGAGCGAGTGTTATTGAGGAAATAGCCATGAGTTAGATATGGCCATAAACATATCTTTGATTTTTAGACGCAAAACTTCTACAATATAAGTATTACACTTCATATCCCAACCCCCTCCGGGGTTGCTATCTGATACACCGGAATTACAATAATTTTTAAACTAAATGAGCGATACACCAGAAACTGAGCGTGCCAGGCTTTCCTTCCTCGATAGATTTCTGACATTATGGATTTTCCTCGCGATGGGTCTGGGGGTGGGGTTGGGATATTTCGTACCCTCCGTTGCTGACGCCATCGACTATTTTTCAATCGGAACCACTTCTATACCCATTGCCGTCGGGCTTATCCTGATGATGTACCCGCCTCTGGCCAAGGTGAGATATGAGGAACTTGGGCGTGTCTTCCGCAATTGGCGGGTGTTGCTTTTATCGCTTGTACAAAACTGGGTAATCGGCCCCATATTGATGTTCCTCCTGGCCGTGCTATTCCTGGGAAAAATCTGGCCCTACCCTGATTATATGGTGGGCTTGATTATGATAGGGCTGGCACGATGCATCGCGATGGTCATCGTGTGGAATGAATTAGCCAGGGGCGACCGGGAATATGCCGCCGGACTGGTGGCTTTCAATTCTGTTTTCCAGATATTATTTTATACCGTTTATGCCTACATATTCATCACCATATTGCCGGGGTGGTTCGGATTAAAAGGCTCGACAGTTGAAGTGACGATGGGCGAGATTGCCAAGAGCGTATTAATCTACCTGGGAATCCCGTTCTTCGGAGGGATGCTGACCCGATTCACTCTTATCAAAGCCAAGGGACGCGAATGGTATGAGAGTAGATTTATCCCTAAAATAAGCCCGGTCACACTGGCTGCGCTACTTTTTACCATCGTGGTTATGTTCTCTCTCAAGGGTGAATTGATAGTGCAGATACCCCTCGACGTACTGAAAATAGCCGTTCCCCTGCTGATATACTTCATCGTGATGTTCCTGGTATCTTTCTGGATGGGAAAGAAAATAGGAGCTGATTACTCCAAGACTGCCAGCATCGCTTTCACCGCTGCCAGCAATAACTTCGAACTGGCGATTGCGGTGGCGGTAGCGGTTTTCGGCATCAGCTCAGGGCAGGCGTTCGCTGCGGTTATCGGACCGTTGGTAGAAGTACCGGTACTCATCAGCCTGGTAAACGTTGCGCTGTATTTTCAACGAAGATATTTTAAAGCGAAAGCCGTCTAAATCTAAATAACCGCTCGTCCTGGCGAAAATGCTTTACCATTCCCACTGACCTTCCTTAAGGGCCGCCACTTAACGATTATTTCAATTATCTATCTATTGCACACTTTCAGGCAACTACATTAGTTCTAAACCCGTTTTTAAGAAAATAAACTAAATGTGCTAAGATATTACCGTCTTAAAAAGCCCTCATCAAAAACGAACCAAAATATTATTATGAATAAACGCCTTATCCTGATAATGTGTTTCCTGACAGTATTTACCGCGTACGTCATCAGGTACGGCTATGGGGTGCTTCTCCCCGAAATGCTGGGTTCTCTGCAGATCTCCAAAGCCGAAGCAGGCGTTATATTCTCTTCATTCTTTATCGCGTACACGGTGAGTTCTCCGATACTAGGCACGCTGGGTGACCGCTGGAATTCCAGGTGGCTCCTTTCGCTATTTGTGGCGATTCTGGGACTGGGTGCTTTCCTTATGTCTTTCGCATCTTCAATTCTTTCCGCCAGTTTCTTTTACGCGCTTGCCGGAATCGGCTCCTCCGCTTGCTGGGCTCCCGTTATGGCGCTAGCCCAGCGATGGACCAGCCGGGAAAACATCGGTAAAACTCTAGCTATTATCGATGTCGGCAGCGCACTGAGCCTTATCGGGACCGGCGCCATCATGCCACTGATTGTGGTCGCCTACGATTGGAGAAAGGGGTGGCTATTCCTCGGTTTGCTGGGATTTCTCGTAGCCGTGCTTAATTTACTGGTGATTAGAGACCGCCCACCGGAAGCCCAAAAAAATAGAGAGGTGGAACAAACACAGAACTCTTCGATGAGAACTACGCTAACGGCGCTTTTCGGGGATATCAGATTCTGGCTTCTAGGTTTCGCTTACCTCCTTACCGGTTTTTCTATATTAATCCCATTCACCTTTTTAAGCACATACGCTACCGAACAACTGGATTTTTCCTATGAAATCGCCGCCAACCTCCTAACTGCGATAGGAATCGGCGCGATTATCAGTAAGGTAGGATTCGGTTATCTCTCGGATAAGATAGGCAGGCTTAAGGTTATGATGCTCTGCGCCGCCCTGATTGCCTGCGGGAGCCTGGGAATGGTATTCGGACGAGGCATATGGCTGTTCATTACATCTGTAGTGTTCAGTCTGGGTTATGGCGTCGTCTGGGCGATGTATGCCGCCGCCGCTTCAGACTACTTCTCCAAGGAGTCAGCCGGGACTACCGTCGGTCTCTGGACAATGTTCCTGGGCATCGGCTCGATAGTATCGCCCATCGTTTCCGGCTGGATAGCCGACTCATCTGGAAATCTCGCCTGGTCGTTCGCGCTAGCCTCAGGCGCTGCCGTGTTATCGTTCCTGCTCCTCATACCGGTGAGGAGACACGGCTAAATACTTATCCCGCCGAACCTCACTGGACGGTATCATCAAGCCAATGAGCTAGTTATATAGCTAACCACCACGAGTGTTGTCCAGGCAAGGCTGAATATCAATAGACGCCTCGCGAGATTCCGATTCCTGTTTTGTAGAGCCGCCCAGGCTATTAAGCCACCGACCAGGAGTAGGAAAAAGGGTAAAAACCACCATAACGGGGACGGTTTGTCCGCCGCAGGCGCTTGAGTCTGGCTATGTACCGGCGCGGGTTCAACATTCGGTAATATCATACTTGAGCCGCATTTATTGCAAAACCCGCTTCCAGCCGCATTCGTAGCTCCGCATTGGGGGCAGTAGGTCAAGGCGGGGTATTGAACTGCATGAACGGCAGGCTGGGGTGTGTTTGCCGTTAGAGACGCGCCACACCTGGTGCAGAAGCCGCTCCCTGATACGGACGGCGTGCCGCACTGCGGGCAGTAAGCCGAGTTTTGCAGGGATAGAGAGCTGCCGCATTTGCCGCAAAACACATTGCCCGCAGCATTTTGATATCCACATTTGGGACAGTAAGTTTGAAGCATTCCGGGTACAGTGGCAGGCACGGCGGCGAGCACTAAGGGACTGCCACATGAGGTGCAAAAAGAGGCACCCGCGGGAACCTTCGACCCGCATTTTTGGCAGAAGAAACCGGAGGTCGGCGAAGGTGTTGAAGGCCGACGTGCCACTTGCGGTGGTCTCTGAACCCCTGCAGAGGGAGCAGCCATCGTGTTGGCCGGAACACGCGCGCGTTTACCGCGACTTACCACCACACTCAGGACAAGAACGAACGCCGCTCCGCCGGCGGCGTACCACCACCATTGAATCCCGCCTTTGCCTGTGGCTTCTTCAATTACCGTGGTAAGCGCATCTACCAGTTCCTCTACGCCCGTGGCCGGAAAGTACTTACCGTTACCCGCCGCGGCAATCTGCTCAAGCGCTATCGCCGAATCCGGCCCGGTCATATTGAAACCGATAACCTGTAGCGAGATGGGTATGTTATTGGCCGCATAAGCCGGTTTGGCAAAGAAACTCCGAGAAAGTTTTATCGATGGGTTCAAAGCGCGGGCGGCGGCAACGGGGTCGCCATTGCAGGTCTCCAGGCCGTCCGTCAGGAGAATAATGGTCGCCTCCTGCCCTTGCGCGCTGCTCCTGATATAATCGCCGGCGGCAGTAATAGCCGCTGCCAGCGGCGTATTGCCCCTAGCGGAAGCGGTCTGTATGGCTGCCTTAATCTCGTCCCGGTCAAGGGTAAAATCGACGATGCGTATGGGAGGGTCGCACTCGTAAGTCCCGAAAAAGTACACCGCCATTTCCACGCTGGCAGAGGACATGGCATCCACCGCCCGCACGCCGGCGTCCATAGCATCGAGAATCGGTTGGCCGTCCATGCTGCCCGAGTTGTCCAGACAAAAAACGATGGAGTGGTCGCGGGTCACAGGATTGGTCTGGGAGACAGGGAGCATCCCGGGGGCGGTCACCTCCGTGATGGCGTACTGCATGTCCGGCGTGTTATCGTACTGTCCGATGACTTCCATCTTGAAGGTACAATAGCCAAGCTGCTTCGCCTCGACCTCCCATTCCAGGACCACCTGGGTATTGGCGTGGATGTACTCTATCGTGGGTGATTTATCGCCGCTTTTTATCGTGCCTCCGGTAACAGTGATTCTGAGTTGCACATTCTGCACCCATTCCCCGGCCATATTGGTGATAGTGCCCACGACTTTCAGCTTCTTCGGTTCATTTTTATCAGGGAGGCTGATAGACACGGCGGGGGTAAGTGCGGAAAAGGAGGCGCGCCAGACCGTAGCGGCGGCTTCGATACCGCCCCGCAGGAAGGGGGACGAGTTATTGATTCGGCCGCCTAACGATTCCACCTGCTGATAGGTATCAAAAGCTATCGCCCGGGCGAATTCGCGGACTTTTTCCGCCTGGTTCGCCTCGTAATTATCGAAACTGGGGACGGGGTTTTTCCACAACGGCGAATAGTTCGCCACGCCGCCCATAAAAAGGGACATCCAGGAGCCGGGTATATCGAAGCTGGTGAATTCAAACAGGACATGGCTGGAAGTTAACATAGGCGAGGAATCAGCTCCATCCCAATACCAGGGGTCGAACCAGTCTTCCTTGTCAATAGCCCCCGCGGTCTCCTCCAGAAACGCGTTGGCCTCCCTCCGGAAATTTTCACCTTCATGCACCAGCGACGTGGAAAATCCCCATGGACCGGTAACGTGGTACGGCAACTCGACGATGGGAGCGTTTGTGGCAATGACGTTATTAAGTATTTTCACGAGGTCTTCGCGATATATCCCCTGGGTATGGTAAGGCGTATAGAGGTCGGACGCGAAATGCGCTGCCCAAGCAGCAGCCTTAGCGGCATCGGCGGCGTTACCAGATTTATAAGCGGCGACCAGATTAGTAAACTGCTCTTTTGCGGCATCGGGACCGCCGCCCGCCCGGGCAGCTCCAAATCCCGGCACATTCTCAAGACGGGGGTTATAAAAATGGGAGCTGGCTTTTGATTTACCGACAGCGTCGGGCCCCGGTCCGGTGCGATCCCGGTTCACATAGTCGTTATTGATAATGGCGTCAATCGTAGGAAAATTTACGTTATTAAAAGCGGGGTCCGCGCTAAAGAACTTATAAGCGGCTTCGTCGATATCCTTGTGCGTTCTGTTTACGACCGCGGCGCTCCAGCCCAAAGCTTCGCCGGGGATAGAGATGATTGTCAGCACAAGAACCACGAGGACTAAGGGCAGAGCTTTTAATAATCTTCTTTGACGCATAGAATGACCCCCTTACAGTTGCTGCGATTATACAATGTGACATGAAGTGCGTCAATTCAGATTGTGACAT
>CAYXOZ010000017.1:0-11548 GCA_964467135.1 uncultured Dehalococcoidaceae bacterium | reverse complement strand
TACGAGTGTAAAAGGAAGCATCGAATACGCAGTCAATCATCTTAAAGTCCCTTATATTATAGTTCTCGGCCATACCGATTGCGGCGCCGTTAAAGCATGTCTGGCCGGGGCCAACGAAGGCGAGCTAGGCAGACTGGTTCGCCACATGAAACTGGCAAGCCGAGAATTAGATAAAGCCATCATCGAAAACGTAAATTTACAGGTCAGGAAAGTCATGAGAATGGCATGTGTAAAATCCACCATAGAAAAAGAGAACCTGGAAGTATATGGTATGATATATGACTTAGCCACAGGTCTGGTAGCATGCCTGAGTAAGAATGATATCGCACTCCCATCCTGATAATAAAATCCCCTCCTCCGGTGACGGGCCGGAGGAGGGGAAAAGGTAAGAGGGAGCCTCAAACTAACGTACAGTTACCGCGGCTCCAAGCGTCTCACCTTTGATATCCGGCTTATAATAAGAGTATGCCGTAGAGGTGACGCCTTTTGCCTTCACCGGATATAAAGCCTGTACCTGAAAATCGAACGCTATACGCTGGCCGGGTTTCATGTTTTCCACATAGAAAATGACTTTCCTACCCGAGATGTCATACCGCTTTATATTGGGCATCCGCTGCGTAACGGCATCGATTGAGTCCTCAACCGCTGCAAAGCCCGTGGGCACCGAGATATCGAGTACAATCATGCCGGCTTCGGAGATATTCAGTTCAGGCAGAGGATTGAACTCGAGAGAAACCGAAACCTTAACGAGGTCGTTGACCTCCACCTCAGTGGTATCATAATCTACGTCGATTTTCAACATCTGCGCCGCCGGTGTATCGTCCGCGGCGGGCAGATTGAAGCGACGCACCACCTGCCCGATAGCATCACCCCTACCTTCCACTACCATTTCAATATCGGCATTTACCGGCACCGGCACGATTTGCAGGACATCGAAATTATCTTCATTTATCTTAAGCGTTTCATTAACTCCATCGCCTTTCAGCGTTAACGTGAGGTCCACATCCGAGCGCGCGCCGGTGGCATATTCTGTAAGCGCTTGAAGAGCCACGACCGTATCCTGCGTGGAGCCATAGCCACCGTTAGCGTTGCGTTTGGAGACGAGCCACTTCGAAGCCCGGGAGGCATTAAAGGCATCTCCGTGCCTGACCAGGGCCAGGGTGGCATAAGCGGTAGCCTCGATATCTGAACATTCATTGATTTCCGACCGGAACGGCGCCAACCTGGCAGGTCCACCCTCTTCTTTCTGCGGTTCGGGGAGGGGGATAATACCATCGCTGCCCCAGTGCAAGCCATCCTCATCCTCTTTCGCCAGGGTCATTAGTTTTTCGTAAGCACCTTCCTTCAGAGGGCTACCAGCCAGCTCTAAAGCATAAGATGCGATGGCGACTGTATACGGGTCGGACATGTCGTCCAATTTGTTTTCGAGGTATCTTATTGCCCGCCCGCTACCAACTGTTTCGCCAGCTTCCATGAGTGCGATAGCCACGTAAGCAGTCAGGGCTTCCTTTCCTTTAAGACCGCCCAGCATTTCCTGGTGATGGACAAAACCGACCTGGTCGAAAGAGCCGTCAGCGTTCTGATGCGAGGTAATCCAATCGGTCGCTTCCCTCAGCACGTTTTCATCGATGTAGAGAATTCCCTGCGCCTGCGAGAAGCACTTGAGCACGAAGGCTGTCAACCAGAGGCTGCCTGTTTCGTCACTCATCCCAAAGGCGCTGAAGCTGCCGTCGGTGCGGCGGTAGGTAAGCTCACGCTGGTAACCCGTAATCATGAGCTTTTCGGCTTTAGCCATAATCTCGGGTTTAAGCTGGCCACTAGATTGCAGGTACTTGGTGATAAAGACATCCGGGGCGAAGACAATCATGTTCTGCTCGCCGCACCCGAAAGGCATCTGCAGCAGTGCATCCAGTCCTTCGATAGTCTGGGTGAGGAAGCTGGAGGTGACCGCGATATAAGCCCTGCCCGAGTCCTCAACGACCACGTCCGGGATGGAGGTATCGATAGATTTAACGATGCCGCCGGTGAGAGTGATATTATCGATAATTTCCCGCGGTACGCCTTCGGGCTCGATGATAATAGTCTTAATGACAGCGTCAGCGACCTCAGAGCTGCGGGCGCTTACCTTAACATCTTTGATGCCGAGTTTGACGGGTCGTATCTTGAACTGCGCCGCGCCGATATCGTTAGCGGCGATAGTGATAGTTTTCATCGGGCTGTCCACAAGCTCGAACCAGTCGCTCTCCTCGATATCCACCTGCACGTCCTGGGCAACATCGAGATAATTATAGACAGCCACGCTCACCGGGAACTCTTCGCCCCGTATGGCCGAATACGGAAGGTCGATGGTCAGGAAGAAAGGCTGGAACACCTTAAGGGAGGTCTCCGCCACGCCAAGCCCTTTGTCTTTCGAGACAGCCACGGCCCGCAGCATCCAGGTGGTGATGGAATCCGGGACCTTAACCTGCTCGGTGACTTTTCCGGAGGCGTCTGTCTCCAGGTCCAGCCAGAGCCAGGTCTCCGGGAAGAACTGGCGTACGCGCTGGACTTCGGCCAGTTGACCGGCTGCATGACTGGTAGGTGTAGGTGCAGGCATCGCAACAGGGGCGACAAGTCCGTCGGCTTTTTCCATCGCTCCTAAGCCGAAGAACCGGACGATTCTGCTGAAGAAACCGCCTTCTTCTTTAGCTTTATACTCCTTGCTTTGTGGTAACTGTTTATTAGTCATGACAACCACACCGGCGTCTTTAAAGATATCCTGCGTGCCGGGAACGGTATAGGTGGGGTAAAAAGAGACCTCGTGGATTTCCGCCTGGGGCTCCATGTAAAGCCGCTCCAGCTCATCGAAGACCTGCTGGAGATTAAGTCGATTTTCCGCGAGGATGAACACCGATTTATCGACGGCAGCAATGCCAACCTTAGCCCTGCCGTCCGTCTGGATATACAGGTCAATATCATCGGCGGGCTTTACCACGTCCTGGCTGAACTCAGCGCTCACGTTCAGCGGATAAACCGCCTCTACTTCGAAAGGAAGATAGTCGGCCGCCACTTCGGCATTGGGTAATATCTGGTACACCAATAACTTTGCGGAGGGCGCCATCAGCGGCGTAACTTTAAATTTGATATTCCGGCTCGTGGTATAGTTGGAAAAGACGACTGCTCCCCGCGAAAGCACTTCATAGTAGAAATTCATAGCGCGGTCGGTAGAATGCACCCTGAACTCGATTTCCTGACCAATTTTCATTACTCCTTCCGTGACCTGCTCCAGATGGATAAAGTTACCGGAAGGCGAAAACGAGGACTGTATAGTTCGTGAGATATAAGAACCGCCCGAGCTGGCTTCAACCATCAGGGCGATAGCTTCCTCGGGCGGAGTGATTTCGACTAACTGCTTGCCTTTAGTCGTGGTGATATCACGCTTCTCCGTTTTAAAATCTTCGAAGTTTTCATCCATGTAGGTTACTATAAGATTTATATTGCTATCCACAGGCTGATTGTCCGGCGTCTCCGTAACCATCAGGACATTAAAAGGCAGACCCGGTTTAAAAACCGAGCCTTCCGGTATCAGTTGAAGGTTTACCATGGACTGCGCCACGGTCAGGAGACGGCTCGTCTTCTCAACGTAGCCGGTCGATTTTTCCGTGACGGTGATATCAAGCTGCACGTTACCCTGCCCACCGGAGGCCGGCGTGCCCGCGACATACCGCGCGGCCGGTAGTTCGAATTCAAGTGCACCGTCGATTTCCCGGGTCAGGGTGGCGTATTGCTCCCACTGCCCGACATATCGGGTGGCGACGATAGTAACATCGCCCTTGACAGGTTTGCCGAAGCTGTACTCTACCCCGATTTTACCTTTGATGACTTCGTTCACGAGGAACCAATCTTTAGGTAAATCAACACTCACCCCGTATTTGGGCAGGACATATTCTTCCACACGCACGTCAAGCTGATTTCTGGCTTTATCGGCTACAACGTTGATCTTCCACACGCCGAGATTAGGCTCGTCGGAGAGAGGCAGGTCAATGCCAGCCATGCCGTATTCATCCGTGTTTACCTCCGAGTGAAATATCTTGATACCTTTGGCATCCAGAACATCGACCATTACCGGTTGGGCAACCGGTTTGAGTTCGGGGTCGAGGGTGAGGACACGCATGTGGATAGTCTGGCCGGGCTTATAGATGGGTTTATCGGTCTCGATGAAGACAATGAAGCTGTTTTCTATATCAATACTGGCTGAATCGGTGAAGGAGTTGCCTTTAACCTGTATCTCGTACCGGCCATCGGGCACCTCGGGGATATCGAGGGATACGGTGCCTTTGCCGTCGATAGTCTGTTTAGTACTGGCAATCTCCCTGCCGTCTTTGAGAAGAATAACCTCGACTTTCTCTTTCGTCATGGCATCGCCAGCGAAAAGCAACAGCGAAATAGACTCGGTGCGGCCGCTATGCAGGACCTTAGGTAGAACGGCGACGTAGCTGTTGGCTGCCAGCGCCGGCTGACAGGACGGTAAAAGTCCGAAGATAAAGGTCAGCGTCATCAGGAATCCCATAACTTTAATAAGACCGATTTTCATAGGCCACCTCCCTATGTGTTTTATCCCATGTTATATACTGTATAACGTCATTAAATGCAAAAAGATATTTTCTGTTAAAAAACCGACTCATTAAGCGCGGGCTTTTTGACATGAGATGAAATCACGCATAAAATAAATATCAGAGATAAAACTAAAGGAGAATAATATGACTGGTGGATATATGGGAAAAATCTTATGGGTTAATCTCTCCACGGGAGAGGTAAAGAGTGAAACGCTTGATGAAAAATTATGCCGCGACTTCATCGGGGGTTATGGCATAGGGGCAAAAATTCTCTTCGATCGTATGAAACCTGGCGCTGACCCGCTGGGACCGGATAACATTTTAGGGTTGATTGCCGGGCCCTTTACCGGTACTCCCATCCCTTCCGGCGCGCGCTATGCCGCCGTCGGTAAATCTCCTCTGACCGGCGGCTGGGGCGATGCCAATTCCGGCGGCTTTTTTGGTCCCTATCTCAAATTCGCCGGCTACGACGGGGTGTTCTTTACCGGCATATCACCCAAACCGGTTTATCTGCTAATTGACCAAGGCAAAACGGAACTGAAAGACGCCACCGTTCTCTGGGGTAAAGATGCCTATGAGACTGAGGAAACCCTCGAAGCGCAGTACGGCAAGGATGCGCGCGTTTGCTGCATCGGCCCCGCCGGAGAAAAGCTGGCGCTGATTGCCGCCATTATGACGGATAAAGGCTCGGCAGCCGGGCGCTCCGGTCTGGGTGCGGTCATGGGTTCCAAGAAACTCAAGGCCGTCGTGGCTAAGGGCACGATGCCCGTCCCCGTGGCTGACAAAGCCGCCTGCGAAAGATTAAGAAAAGAGCACGTCCAGTCTTTGAGGAATCCCGGCCCGGGCGGCATCGAAAGCCTGCATAAGTGGGGCACCTCCGCGATGACCGCCGGCTCCGCCCACAGCGGCGATACCCCGGTGAAAAACTGGGGCGGCGTTGGCGTCAAAGAGTTGCCGGACGTTGAAGGCCTGAAAAACACTGTCCTGGAAACGTACGTTACCAAGCTCACCGGCTGCTGGCACTGCCCGGTCGCCTGCAAGGCTATCCTCAAGGAAGGCACCGAATACAAATATGTCGCCGGCATCCGCCGCCCCGAATATGAGACGCAGGGCTCTTTTGGCGCGATGTGCCTCAATAACAATACCGAGTCTATTAATAAGTGTAACGATATCTGCAACCGCGCCGGGCTGGACACCATTCCCGCCGGCACCGTCATCGCTTTCGCTATCGAGCTTTATGAAAACGGCATCATCACCAAGAAAGATACCGGCGGCATCGAGCTTAAGTGGGGTGACCATAAAGCAATTGTGGCTTTAACGGAAAAAGTCGCCAAACGTGAAGACATTGGCGATGCTCTCGCCGACGGCGTCAAAGTCGCCGCGCAAAAAATCGGCCGTGGCGCTGAAAAATACGCCGTCCACGTCGGCGGCGTTGAAGTCGGCATGCACGACCCCAAGTTCGCCATGTTTGGCAAATCCGCTTTTGCCCGCTACCAGATGGACGCCACCCCCGGCCGCCATACCCAGAGCGTGGGTCCCACCGGCTTTGCCGGCCATTTCCTCAATGCCAGCGGCGCCTGCATGATTGGCATGGGCTTTGGCGCCGGCCCCGCTAAGCTGGCGGACTTTATGAAAGCCGTCACGGGCCTGGACTGGACAGTTGAAAGCGTCCTCAAGGCAGGAGAGAGGATTGCCGTCATCCGCCACCTCTTCAACCTGCGGGAAGGCATCAACGAGCTTCAGTGGTATGCCCACCCCCGCGTTTACGGCAGCCCGCCTCAGGAAGAAGGCCCGCTGGCAGGAGTTAAGCTGAACACCGCTGCCCAGAACTACTGGAACCTTGGCGCGCTGGACTGGGACATGGAAAGCACCAAACCCAGCAAAAGAAAGTTGATAGATCTTGGCTTTAAAGACCTTGCGGAAGAGCTCTGGCCGCCGCCGAAGTTCCCCTTCGGTCCTCCGCAATAATGAAGCGTCTTTATAATACTAATAAGCCCGGGGGCTAAATACCTCCGGGCTTCCTTTTGTATTTGTTTTAAATTTTTTTAAGTCTTACGAATAATTTGTTCGTAATATTTGTCTTTTGATTTATGTTAAATCATCTACAAAATCCAGGTATTTGTTTTTCAATTTATGTTAAGCAGGATGCCCCTGCCACCCCTGCAGGCCGAAAATTCGATGCATACATATAATGCGCAAAAAACAGGCAAGAAGCAATATTATTTTGTCGGGGAGGACACAATACTTCCCGAAAACTAAAAACGTAAATCAAGAAATCATATTTTGTAATCTCCATAGCACGCTGGTATAATCAGGGTAAATATTTTCACTCGCTGAGAAAGGATTTTTGGAGAATGACTGAAAAGACCTGGGCGGAAATGACCCCGCAGGAAAAGAGAGCATACCGTCTTAACGGATGGCTGAATAACTGGGGCAATAAGTTCCCCACGGCCGAAGCGGAAAAAGCTTATAAAACCAGAGTGCAGAGACTCATCGACGTATATAACGTTAAGGAACCGGACCGGGTGCCGGTAAACCTGCCCGTAGGCAACCTGCCGCTGAAGATGTTCGGGGTGACGGCTTACGATGCCATGTACCATAACGAGAAAGCCATGCAGGCGGCGGCGAAATTCAACGAAAAATACGGGGAGGAGCTGGAATATTCCGCTGGTATGTTCAGTATCCCGGGCCGGGTTCTGGAACTGCTGGACTATAAACTCTACGCCTGGCCGGGGCACGGTCTTGCCAAAGACGGCACCACCTGGCAGTTCATCGAGGGCGAGTATATGACCGAGGACGAATACGACGACCTTATCCGCGACCCCTCCGATTTCTGGATGAGGACTTACCTGCCGCGCGTTTTTGGCGCCCTCTCACCGATGACGATGTTCCAGCCCTTAACTAATATTACCGAGAACGTCCATGTGATGCAGTTCATGCCACTGGCTATGCCGCAGGTGCAGGAAATGCTGCAGAAAATGCTGGAAGTGGGCAAAGAGTATCAGAAGTATATGATGGGTATGATGGGGGCCGCTGGCGGCAGTTCCCCGAGTTCCGTCACCTTCCTGGGCGGGGGGTTCGCCAAAGCGCCTTTCGATACTCTGGGCGACACGCTTCGGGGGACCACCAATATCATGAAAGACATGTTCCGCCGCCCGGAAAAGCTGCTCAAAGCACTTGACGTTATGGCCGACCTGCAAATTGCCACCGTTTTGAAATCGCCCAACATTGATAAGCTGACCTCGGTAATGTACCCGCTCCATAAGGGCGCCGACGGCTGGATGTCACAGAAGCAATTCGATACATTTTACTGGCCGCCTCTGAAAAAGGTCATGAACGCCTTTATCAAAGAGGGGCTTATCCAGACCCTCTTCGCCGAGGGCGGCTACAATACCCGTTTGGAATCAATCGGGGACTTTCCCAAGGGTTCGGTAGTGTGGTATTTCGACCGCACCGATATGTTCCGCGCCAAGCAGGTACTCGGCAAAAAATTCTGTCTCCAGGGCAACATTCCGTCATCGATGATAGTCACCGGAGACCCCAAAGAGGTTAAAGAGTACTGCCGCAAGCTGATACAGGAAGTGGGCAAGGGTGGCGGATTTGTCCTTTCCGCCGGTTCCATAGCGGACAATCCCAAGCTGGAAAACCTCCAGGCGATGATGGCGGCGGTGCGGGAATACGGGTGGTATAAAAAATAGTTCAGGCTCAAATGGAAGAATACCGGGCTGTAAAAGCTATTATCGATGTTTGTAACGCCAATAGCGTGGAATTCCTGTTCTTCAATCCCGGCATCGATAACGTCCCCCTGCTGGAAACGGTAGCAAAATACCGCGCATCCGGCCAGCTAGCGCCCCGCGGTATACTGTGCCTGGATGAATTCGTCGCCATGACCGCCGCCCACGGCAACTACATGGCATCAGGCCAACCTCAGGCGGTCTCGGTGCACTCGGAGCTCGGTGTGCTGCAAATCGGCGGTTCGCTGCATAACGCCCAATGGGGCCGCGTTCCTGTGGTATTTTTCACGGAAATACAGCCGCCGCCCCAGCGCACTAACTGGAAGGGCGAGAGTTTCGACCAGGGCATCATGGTGCGCAACTTCGTCAAGTGGGACTTCACACTTAAAGCCGATGATGATATCGGCGAGGTATTTAATAAAGCCTTCGGTATCGCCGCGAGCGAGCCGTGCGGGCCGGTCTATCTGGCCCTGCCCCGCGAGACCCTGTGGAGCAAGGGACAAAGCCCGAAAAACCGCGATTATAAAGCCATCAGAGAAAAGGCTCCCGCCGCCGATAGCTCCCTCCTCGCTGATGCCGCCGAGATGCTTCTTAACGCTGAAAACCCGCTTATCGTCGCCGGCTACTCGGGAAGGAACCTGGAATCCGTCGCTTCCCTGGTTGAGCTGGCGGAGGTACTGGCCGCCCGCGTGCTTACCTCCGATATTCGGGTAAACTTCCCCAATACCCATCCCCTGTCCGCGTATATGTCGCCTACCGCCGGATTCGGCAGTTCGCCGGTATCTAAAGCCGATGTTATCCTGGCCATAGATTACGACATGCATTACGCGGCGCCGCCGGCGTCGTTGATGCCCGGCGTAAAAATCATCCACATCGATATCGACACGGTGAAAAAGAGAGTACCGCTCTGGGGAAAGAAGCCAGATATCCTTGTTAAAGCTGATTCCGCCCTGGCGATACCGGCGCTGACCAAGATTATCAAGCAGAAACTCACGGCAGAAAAGCGGAAACACCTGCAAAAGCGCTATAAACTGCTGGAAGCCGAACACAAAAAACTCGACGACGAATGGCGCTATACGGCAATTTGCCAGTCCAGCCAGAAGCCGATTACCGCCAGCTGGTTGAGTCGTTGTATCGATGAAGCCATCGACGATGACACTATTATCGTTAACCAGACCATTTCGCCGTCGGCTATTGTGGCGCACCAGGTCCACCGCACGAAGCCGGGCACGTTATTATCGTGCGCCGGAGGGTGCATCGGCTGGGCACCCGGGGCGGCGCTGGGGGTCAAGCTGGCCGCGCCGGACAAAATGGTTATCAGCTTAATGGGGGACGGCGCTTTTATCTACGGCTGCCCGGAGGCTTCCCTGTGGTCGGCCAATTTCTACAAGGCCCCGTTCCTGGCGATTATCTACGATAACCAGGGCTACGGCGCCATCAAGGGACTCTTCCGCGAGAAATACGACGTGGACAACATGGGCGCAGATTTTGTCACCCCGCCCGACTATTCCCTGATTGCCCGCGCTAATAACGCCTACGGCCGGACGGTCACCGACCCCGCCGAAGTCGCCCAAGCCCTGCGGGAATGCCTGAAGATAGTCCGCGGGGGCCAGGCTGCCGTCCTCGATGTCAGGATTGAGCCGGTCTAGGGTTTATAGCGGCCGGGAAGATACCATGTCGATGCTATCCCAGACCCGGCGCTCCTCTTCATAAGGTGCGGCTTCAACGCGGGTCTTTTTATCTAATACCATCGTCATCCTGTCTTTACCGTACACCGGCCATTCCCCGATAGATTTGCACGAGGGATCACCGGTGTGCATAAAGGCTATCGTGGAGTCCTGTATTTTTAGCGCCAGGGCTTGCTCCTCCGGGCCGTTGCCGCTGAACTCTTTATCCAGACACCCGAAGAGGAAAGGATTGTCCAGGCCGTGCATGGCGCCCAGGACGCCGTCCATCGCCGGCGATTTTAAAGTAAACAGGTAGTTATAAGCCGGCGCGCCGTTATCGCGCTGCAGTTCGATAAGACGGACAGTGGGTATGCGGAACAGATAATCCGTACTGATCGTGCCCCAGATTTCCGCCGGACTGTCTTTGCCGCCGCGTTTTTTCAGGGCGGCACCGTAGACTCTAATGAAATCCGGCACCGTTTTCGCCGGCAGAAGGCCGCTGAGCCGCTTGACCAGGCCGGCTTCGTCCAGGTTGCGGGTGGCGGGGTCGATAGTGCTCGACATCTTGAGCTCGTCCAGAGAAGTGCCGGCGATAACGGGGATATTTTTCGCGGCGCCTTTTTTAATCGCCGCCAGCGGCCATTCGGGAAGCACCTGGCCGTCGACAACCGGTTGAAACGGGGTCGCCCGCTGTTCCGTCTCACGCATCTTAACCTGCAACTCCATCTGGGCATCCATCAATTGCTTGGTGGAAAGATTACGCAAAGCATCGGTGTCCTTACCCGTAAGCTTAAGTATTTTGATAAACATTTCCGATATCTTGACCGCGCTTGCGATGCCACTGACGACATTGGCGGAGCCGCTCCGGTTGATGGCTTTCTGGAACTTGCCGCGCGCCAGGTGCATGCTCAGGAGGTCGCCTGTGCTCATGCCGCCGGCGGAAAACCCGGAGACCGTGATATTATCCGGGTCGCCCCCGAAGGCTTTAATATTCGCCACCACCCAGTCTAGGGCGGTTACCTGGTCGAGGAGCCCTTCGCTGCCGGTAGCGGGTATCCCGCCCCCGGTCACCTCTTTAAGGTTTAAAAACCCGAAAGCCCCCAGGCGGTAGTTGATGCTGACCAGAACGATATCACCGCGCCGTGGCAGCGTGCCGTTCTCCAGGAAATACTCGCAGCCGGAGCCTATAATGAAAGCGCCCCCATGAATCCAGAACAGCACCGGGCGGTTTTTATCATCGAGGCCGGGGGTCCAGATATTCAGTAAAAGGCAGTCTTCATCCTGGCGCATCTCTTCAAATTTTGGCGAGCCGGGTATCGGGATTGGCATTAAAACTTGCGGGGCAATCGCCCCGTATTTTTTTGCCGGACGGACTCCTTTCCACTTTTTTATCGGCTGGGTTGGCATCCAGCGCAGCGCGCCGACGGGCGGCGCGGCATAAGGAATGCCTTTGAAGACGTAAAGCCCGTTTTCAAAGCTCCCCTCGACTGTACCTGATTTTGTAGCTACGACCGGTTTACCTCTTTCGCTCACGGCTCCTCCTTGATATAAT
>CAYXOZ010000016.1:0-17898 GCA_964467135.1 uncultured Dehalococcoidaceae bacterium | reverse complement strand
GTACCCGCTGAGATGTCCTTCCCCCGGAAGGACGAATAAGGGTGGCACCGCGGAAGCTATAGCCCCCGCCCCTTTTGGGACGGGGGTTTTTTATTTGGGGAGAATAATGTATTACCCGACTCTCGAACAACTGAAAAAACTGGAGAAACAGGGCAACCTGGCGCCACTCTACCGGGAAATCCAGGCTGACCTCGATACGCCCGTGTCCGCTTACCTCAAGATCGCGCGCGGCAAGTACTCATTTCTTCTGGAGAGCGTCGAGGGCGGAGAAAGGCTGGCGCGCTATAGCTTCCTGGGTACGGAGCCTTCGAAGGTAATCATCACGGGCAACCGTAAATCAGCCGACCCCCTGGCTTTAGTCGAGGAGGAATTTAGAAAATACTCGGTCGTTCCGGTCGAAGGCCTGCCGCGCTTCCAGGGTGGCATGGTGGGCTATCTGGGCTACGAGGTGGCCGGGTACTTTGAAAAGCTGCCCGCGCCGAAGAAAGTCTCCGTAAACCTCCCCGAGGCCGTCCTGATGCTGGCCGATACGTTACTTATCTTCGACCACCTCACCCATGTCATTAAGGTGGTAACGCACGTCCGCCTCGACGGGGACATTGAGGCCAACTACCGCCAGGCGATAAAAAAAATCGATAACCTGGTGCAGCGGCTGAAACAGCCGGTCCACGAGCCGGAAATGGAAGTTGAACCGGACAGCAGGCCCCCGATTACCGCCAACCTCACCCGCAAAGAATACGAAGGAATCGTCGACCGGATGAAACAACACATTTTCGAAGGGGACATTATCCAGGCCGTGCCGTCGCTAAGGTTGGCGCGTCGCACCGGTGCCAGCCCATTCGCTATCTACCGCGCCCTGCGCTCGGTCAACCCGTCGCCCTACATGTATTTCCTCCACCTCGATGACTTCCATATCGTCGGGGCTTCTCCTGAGCTTCTTGTGCGCGTCGAGGACGGCGTTGTCTCCAACCACCCCATCGCCGGCACCCGACCCCGCAGCGCGGACAGCCAGGCGGACAAAGCTTTAGAAGAGGAACTAAAAAAGGACGAAAAAGAGTGCGCCGAGCATATCATGCTGGTAGACCTCGCCCGCAACGACGTCGGCCGTATCAGCCAGCCCGGCACGGTACAGGTCACGCAGTTCATGGACATCGAGCGTTACTCCCACGTGATGCACCTGGTCTCGCACGTCCAGGGGAGGCTCAGGGTGGGGCTAACGCCGTTCGACGCCCTGCGCGCCTGCTTCCCGGCGGGCACAGTCTCCGGCGCGCCCAAGATACGCGCCATGCAGATTATCGCCGCGCTCGAGCCGGACAAGCGCGGGCCTTACGCGGGGGCGGTCGGTTACTTCGATTTCCGCGGCAATATGGACACTGCCATCACCATCCGCACTATCATCATTAAAGACGGCGTCGCTTACGTGCAGGCGGGCGCGGGCATCGTGGCGGACAGCGTCCCGGCCAGGGAATACCAGGAATGCCTTAACAAAGCCCAGGCGCTCCTCACCGCCATCGATAAAGCGGAGGCGGACCGATGATACTACTGATTGATAACTACGACAGCTTTACGTATAACCTCTACCAGTATCTTTGCGAGCTCGGGGCAGAGGTAAAGGTGGCGCGCAACGATAAAATTACCCTCGACGACATCGAGAGGATGGCGCCGGAGCGCATCGTCATCTCGCCGGGGCCCGGCAAGCCGGAGGACGCCGGCATCTCTAACGAGGTTATCAGGAGATTTGGAGAACGCCTGCCGATACTGGGCGTATGCCTGGGTCACCAGTGTATCGGCTACGCCTACGGGGCGGTCGTTGACCACGCGGGGGAGATAAAGCACGGCAAGACCTCGTTGATTTACCACGACGGCAAGGGCGTTTTTCAAGGCATCGCCAGTCCGTTCCCGGCGGTGCGTTACCACTCCCTGGCGATAAAGCGGCACACCCTGCCCGACTGCCTGGAGGTCAGCGCCTGGACGCAGAACGACATTATCATGGGCGTGCGACACCGGCAGTATAAAGTTGAGGGCGTCCAGTTCCATCCGGAATCGATAATGACGAAAGAGGGAAAGGATATACTCAGGAACTTTCTAAACATAAACATAAGGGGCGTCTAAGAGGGGCACAGCCCCTCTTCCCTATTCCTCCCCCTCTCCGTGCACGGAGAGGGGGACATAGGGGGTGAGGTGAAATTAATGGAGACAGACAAATGATTAAAGAAGCCATCGCCGCGCTGGTGGAAGGCAGGTCTTTGACCTACGAGGAAGCCTACTTCGTCATGGGGGAGATCATGGGCGGGGAAGCCACGCCCGTCCAGATTGCTACGTTCCTCACCGCCCTGCGTCTGAAAGGCGAAACCGTTGACGAGATCGCCGGTCTGGCCAGCGTCATGCGCGTCAAGGCGACCCCCGTCAAGCTCGCCGCGCCCGCCATCGATATCGTGGGGACGGGGGGAGACGGCGCTGGCACCTTCAATATCTCCACGGCGGCGGCGTTCGTGGCGGCGGGGGCCGGTCTTAAAGTCGCCAAGCACGGTAACCGTGCCGCTTCTAGCCAGTGCGGCAGCGCCGATGTCCTCGAGGCGCTGGGGGTCAAAATCGACCTCGGCCCCAGAGAGGTCGCCGCCTGCGTCGAAAAGGTCGGTATCGGGTTCATGTTCGCCCCGGTCTATCACCCGGCTATGAAATACGCCGCGCCTGTCCGCAAAGAAATGGGCATACGTACCATCTTTAATATCCTGGGGCCGCTCACCAACCCGGCTCAGGTCGACTATATGGTGCTCGGCGTGCCCGCTGAAGAGCTCGGCAAAAAGATAGCCGCCGTCCTCCATCGACTCGGCATAAAGCACGCGCTGGTGGTGCACGGCAAAGACGGGCTTGATGAAATTTCCATCAGCGGGAAATCGATAATCTGGGACGTCACTAAAGAAAAAGTGTCGACTCCCTATGAGGTCAGTCCGAAGAGCTTCGGGCTGGAAAAAGCGGATATCGCGGCCATCAAGGGTGGCACGCCTAAAGAAAACGCCGAGAAGATGCTTAATATATTCGATAAGAAGACGGGCGTCCTGCGCGATATTACGGTAATGAATGCTGCCGCGGCGCTTATCGCCGCCAATGTCACCACCGACCTGAAAAAGGCAGCACGCCTCGCGGAGGAAGCTATCGACAGTGGCAAAGCCAAAGAAAAGCTTTACGGCCTCGTGGAGATGAGCTGGAGTTTTCCGAAAGATGCCAAAGACAATCCTGGATAAAATTCTCGCCGCCAAGAAGCGTGAGGTAGAGCGGCACAAGCAGGCGGTGCGCCTGACCAGCCTGCTGGAGTGCATCGCCCGGAGGCAAGCGCCGCTCGTTTTCGCCCCGGCATTAAAAGGCGACCGTATCAAGCTCATCGCCGAGGTGAAAAAAGCCTCCCCTTCGAAGGGGGTGTTGCGTCCGTATTTCGACCCCATGGCGCTGGCGAAGACCTACGCGGAAAACGGCGCCGCGGCTATTTCCGTGCTCACTGACGCCGAGTTTTTCCTCGGCAGTCCCGACCACCTGGCGGCGATTAGGGAAGCGGTAAGCCTGCCGCTGCTGCGCAAGGACTTCATCTACGACGAATACCAGCTCTACGAGTCCGCCGCTTACGGGGCGGACGCCCTCCTGCTCATCACGGCGATACTGGAACCGCCGCAGCTCGAAAAAATGATCGCGATAAGCCGCAGACTGGGACTGGGCTGCCTGGTAGAAGTCCATAACGAAGAAGAGCTGAAAATAGCGCTGGCTAGCGGCGCGGAGATAATCGGTATCAATAACCGGGACCTCAAAACATTCGAGGTCGATATCGAAACTACCCGTCGACTCCGCCCCCTCGTGCCGGATGATAAAATCGTGGTAAGTGAAAGCGGCATCAGCCGTCGGGAAGATATAAAAAAACTTAAAGAATGGGGCGTAGATGCCGTATTGATAGGCGAAGCGTTGCTGACCGCAAAAAATATCCCGAATAAGATTAAAGAGTTGATGGCATGACGCGCATCAAGATATGTGGCATCAGGACGGAAGTGCAGGCGCTCGCCGCGGCCGGAGCCGGGGCGGACTTTATCGGCCTGGTATTCGCGCCCAGCCCGCGCCAGGTTACGCCCGATGTCGCCTGTGAAATAGTCGCGGCGCTAAAAAAGGCACAACCGTACGCGGAGGTGGTCGGGGTATTCGTTGACGCCGATGCAGGTATGGTCAACCGGACGGTCGCAACGTGCCGGCTCGACCGGGTCCAGCTCAGCGGTGACGAGTCCTGGGAATACTGCCGGGGAATCATTAGGCCGATTATCAAAGTTATGCGGGTCAACCGCACCAATCCACCGGGGAAAGTCGGTAAGGACATCGAGTACGGTATGAAGCTGCTCAAAGGACGTAGGCCAATCATCCTGCTTGATACTACCGCCGACGGGAAATTCGGCGGCACCGGCCAGACCTTCGACTGGGCGTTGGCCGGTTCCATCGCCCGGCGCTTTCCGGTCATCGTCGCCGGGGGGCTGACGCCGGCCAACGTCCCGGAAGCCATAAAAACGCTTTCCCCGTGGGGTGTGGACGTCTCCACGGGAGTAGAAACGAAAGGCGTGAAAGACCTGAACAAGATTAAAAAATTTATCAAAGCGGTGAGGAAAACAAATGCCCGTGCCTGACGCCCGCGGCTATTTCGGTAAGTACGGCGGCAAGTTCGTGCCGGAAACACTCATGCCGGCGCTGGACGAGCTGGAAAAAGCCTATGCCGCCGCTATGGCCGACGCCGCTTTCAAGGAAGAATTTGACCGGCTCTGCCGCGACTATATCGGCCGGCCCACGCCTCTTTATCACGCCCGCCGGCTATCGGCGAAAAAGGGCGGGGCGCAAATACTCCTGAAGCGAGAAGACCTTGCCCATACCGGCGCCCATAAAATCAATAACGCCCTCGGTCAGGGGCTGCTGGCAAAGCGCATGGGTAAGACGCGCATCATCGCCGAGACCGGCGCCGGCCAGCACGGCGTCGCTGTAGCGACCGTCTGCGCTATGCTGGGGCTGGAGTGTATCGTCTACATGGGGTCGGAAGATATCAAACGCCAGTCGCCCAACGTCGACCGCATGAAACTGATGGGGGCGGAAGTGCGGCCGGTGACTTCGGGGAGTAAGACGCTCAAGGACGCCATCAACGAGGCCATCCGCGACTGGGTCGGCAACGTGCGTAACACCCACTACCTGCTCGGTTCGGTGGTCGGCCCCCACCCCTACCCCCTCATCGTCCGCGACTTCCAGTCGGTAATCGGTCGTGAAGCCCGGGAGCAGGTCTTAAAAGACTATCGCCGGCTTCCGGACTACCTGGTGGCGTGTGTCGGCGGGGGCAGCAACAGCATCGGGCTATTCCATCCTTTTTACGACGATAAAGATGTGAAATTCATCGGGGTTGAGGCAGGGGGTAAGGGACTCAACACTAAAGACCACTCCGCCACGCTGGTGAAAGGCCGGCCCGGCGTGCTGCACGGGACGATGTCCTATCTCCTCGAGGACGCGCACGGGCAGATTAGGGAGACCCACAGTATCGCCCCGGGCTTGGACTACCCGGGGGTGGGCCCGGAACATAGCTTTTATAAGGACACCGGCCGGGCCGAATATGTCGCCGTGACTGACCGTCAGGCCCTGGAGGGGTTCAAGCTCCTGTGCCATACCGAGGGCATCATCCCCGCCCTCGAGCCGTCCCACGCTGTTTATTACGCCGCGAAACTGGCGGCGGGACTGCCCGAAGACCGACTGATAATCGTTAACCTCTCGGGGAGGGGTGACAAAGACCTGGAAATAGTCGTGAAAGCTTTAGAGACGAAGCGATGAGCCGGATAGCGGAAGTATTTACCCGGGGGCATAAGGCGCTGGTGGCCTATATCACGGCGGGCTACCCGGATATTAGAGCCACGCCTGCCATAGCCCGTGCGCTGGCGGAGAGCGGGGCCGATATCATCGAGCTGGGCATCCCTTTCTCCGACCCGCTCGCGGACGGGGCGACTATTCAGAAAGCCAGCTACCTGGCTTTACGGGGAGGGGCGACCCCGCAGGTCTGTCTGGAGATAGCGGCGGAAATAAGACAGCGCACCGAAACACCCCTGGTTTTTATGACCTATTATAACCCTGTATTTAGCTTCGGACTGGAGGCTTTTTGCCGGGGTTGCGAAAAAGCCGGGGTAAATGGTTTAATCGTCCCTGATTTGCCGCCCGAAGAAGGGGATGAACTGGAAACGATAACCCGAAAACGCGGTATCGACATGATATATTTGCTGGCGCCCACCAGCACCGGTGCCAGGATCCGGGAGGTAGGGAAAAGGTCACGGGGATTTATCTATCTGGTCTCGCTGACCGGCGTTACTGGTGCCAGAGAAGCCCTTTCTGCGGAGCTCGCCGGCTTCGTGCAAAGGGTCAGAAAAAAAGTCAAACAGCCGCTGTGCGTGGGGTTCGGAATTTCGAATGCGGAGCAGGCCGGGCGCGTGGCCGCCAGCGCCGACGGCGTTATCGTGGGGAGTAAACTCATCCAGCTGATTGAAGAGGATGCTACGCTAAAATCGCTTAAATCTTTCGTTGCCGGTTTGCGGCAGGCGCTGGATTCGG
Source organism: uncultured Dehalococcoidaceae bacterium (assembly GCA_964467135.1). Classification (GTDB taxonomy): domain Bacteria; phylum Chloroflexota; class Dehalococcoidia; order Dehalococcoidales; family RBG-16-60-22; genus JBFYTX01. Next base: position 11,298 of record CAYXOZ010000016.1, on the reverse strand, counting down.
TATAAATACTGAAGGAGGTGACAAAACTCGAAAAATTCGTCATAATATCAACTATATTTCGTTCATACTTGAAAAAACAAGGAGGGAAAATGGAAACATCAAAATTTATCCTCGGCGAAAAAGACATTCCGAACCGGTGGTACAACATCCAGGCCGACCTTCCGGTTCCCCTGCCCCCGCTCCTGCACCCGGCGACAAAGGAGGTAACTCGTCTTCCGCCGCCGTTATTCTGCGAGGCAATTAACGAGCAGGAATTCAGTAAAGAGCGGTACATCGAAATACCGGAGGAAGTACAGGATATCTATCGCCTGTGGCGGCCGACAACGCTACACCGGGCACACCGCCTGGAAAAGTTCCTGGGTACACCGGCCAAGATTTTCTATAAATACGAAGGAACGAGCCCGCCGGGGAGCCATAAGCCCAACACGGCGGTTGCGCAGGCGTACTATAACAAGAAAGAAGGGGTCAAGCGTATCACCACCGAGACCGGGGCGGGGCAGTGGGGCAGCTCGCTGGCTTTCGCCTGCAACCTCTTCGGGCTCGAGTGCAAAGTCTATATGGTCAAGGTCAGCTATAACCAGAAGCCTTACCGCCGCGTTATGATGGAGACCTGGGGCGCCAAGTGCGTGCCCAGCCCCAGCCCGGACACCAAGACCGGCCGCGACATGCTTGCTAAAGACCCCGACTGCCCCGGCAGCCTCGGACTGGCTATCAGCGAGGCTTGCGAAGACGCCTTCAGCCGGGACGATACCAGGTACTCTCTGGGCAGCGTGCTCAACCATGTCCTGATGCACCAGACCATCATCGGCCAGGAAGCCATGAAGCAGATGGAGATGGCCGGTTTTTATCCGGATATCCTCATCGGCTGCGTTGGCGGCGGCTCGAACTTCGCCGGCCTGTTTCTGCCCTTTGTCAAAGACAAGATAGCCGGTAAGAAGAAAAAGCTGCAAATCATTTGCGCCGAGCCGACCAGTTGCCCCTCCATGACCAAAGGCCTGTACGCCTTCGACCTGGGCGACGTCGTCGGCATGGCCCCCATTGCCAAGATGGACACCCTCGGGCACACCTTTATGCCGCCGCCCGTCCATGCCGGCGGCCTGCGCTATCACGGCATGGCGCCCATCGTCAGCCACCTGCACCGGCTTGGCTTTATCGATGCCGTGGCCGTTCCTCAGCTGGCCACTTTCGAGGCTGGTGTGACCTTCGCCCGTACCGAGGGCATCATCAGTGCCCCGGAGACCAACCACGCCATCCGCGTGGTCATCAACGAAGCGCTCAAGTGTAAAGAGGCCGGTCAGTCTAAAGTTATCCTGTTCAACCACAGTGGGCACGGGCACTTCGATATGGCCGCTTACGAGTCCTACCTTTCCGGCAAGCTCCAGGACTACGCCTACCCGGAAGATATGGTCAAGGAAGCGCTGAAATCCCTCCCCGAAGTCCCCGCCCAGTTCAGATAAAACATATTCCGTTTCAGGGACATGGCCCCCTTTCTATTCGTTAGAGAGGGGGCTACTCCCGTTCTCAAACGGGTTGTATCAAAAGAAGACACACCACTGTCATTCTGGCCCTGAACGCAGTGAAGGGGAAGAATCCGTTTCACCATGCCAGGAGATCAAGCGGGAGAAGCAATTACGACAAATTCCCCTTCCCCTTTCAAACCAACTCCTTTATACTATTAATAAGGTATTAGCGTCTCTTCTCTTGCTCCAGCTAACCGCTGATTGCTAAAAGCTAACGGCCGGCTTAACATATAACAAAAAACAAATGCCCGTAATTTGAAGCTGACTTAACATATATTAAAAAACGAATACCCGGAATTTGAAGCTGGCTTAACATATATTAAAAAACGAATATAGCTATGAATTAACCCGAATCAGCTATAAAAAGAAAAATATTTTAAAACAAAAAACAAATCCGTGAAATCACCGGAATACGCTTTTCATAATTCATTAATAATTAAGTCGTATGTTATAATTGTAGATATATAGCCAACAGGATAGAGTTATGAAAAAGCTAAATCTAAAAGCCTTCGTTTTCGCCCTGGTTCTGACCGTCACCCTGTCCCTGATGCCCGCTACGGGTTGTATTACCATCACCGGACTGGGAGAAACAACGCCACCCCCGACCAGTGCCAACGGAACCCCGGTCGCCACCCCGATTAATCCCACCTGGTTACCGCCCACTTCGGCTAATCCCACGGAAGAATTACCCACCATCGCCGATGTAGTGGCTCTGGTGAAACCCGCGGTGGTCGCTATCAATACCGAGGTCGTGTCCTATGATATTTTCAATCGACCCTATACGCAGGAGGGAGCGGGCTCGGGGTGGATCATCGATAAAAACGGCTTCGTGGTGACTAACAACCACGTCGTCGAGGGAGCCAAGACCATTACCGTAACTACCAACGACGGCAACTCCTATACGGCCGATATCAACTCCGTCGCCACCGACCCGCTCAACGACCTGGCGGTAATCAAGATAAACGCCCAGAACCTGCCGGCGCTGAAAACCGGCGGCCCTGATAAGATGAGAGTCGGCGACTGGGTCATCGCTATCGGCAACGCCTTAGGACAGGGGATAAGAGCCACCGAGGGTATCATCAGCCGCCAGGACGTCTCGCTGCAGGTGGACCAGGGGCAAACGCTCTATGATCTCATCGAGACCAGCGCCGCCATTAACCCCGGCAACAGCGGCGGGCCGCTCGTCAACTTGTCTGGAGAGGTCATCGGCATTACCAGTGCCAAGGTCGCCGACATCGGCGTCGAGGGTATGGGCTACGCCATCAGCATCAATACCGCCCTGCCGATAATTCAGGAGCTGGTGAATAAGGGATATGTGACGCGTTCGTGGCTGGGCGTGGGACTTTATACCGTCGACCCAATAGCGGTCAGGCAGCTGAACCTGTCTGTAGATAAAGGTGTCCTTCTCGTCGAAGTTGTGCCGGGGAGCCCGGCGGAACAGGCAGGGCTGAAAGAAGGCGACGTGATTGTCGGCATCGGCGGTCAAGATGTCGTCAACGTCGAAGAATTGACCAAGATATTGCACGCCTCCCCTATCGGGGTACCCCTGGAAATAAAGTATTGGCGCGCCGACCAGCAATTCACCACCACGGCCGTGCCCATTGAAAACCCACGGCCGTAAGATCGGAGTCAAGTTCTACGCCGATATGTCCCGGGATTATACTGTCTTTTTAACCCCTAACAGCAGACGGTAGCCGCTAACTTTAAACTCTTCCTTAAGGTCAACCTCATCGGGGACGGAGTCTTCAATATCTCGTGCCAGCGTCTCCTGCTTAATGTAGTCCGCAAAAGAAGACAGCGACTGCATGATAAAGGCATCCGCTTCGTAGTATAAAGTAATATGGTCGGCGATATCATAGCCAGCGGAACGGCGCATGGTCTGCACGCGGTGCACAATCTCCCGCGCCATGCCCTCGGCTTCTAGCTCGGCGGTGATTTCGCAGGAAATAGCTACACCGGCGACGGCATCGCTGACGACGCAAACGCTTTTGTCCTCTTTGCCGGCGACCTGCTCGAGCATTCCCAACTGCATTTCCTTGATGTTAAGCTCTTCCAGGACTAAAGGCGCCATCCTTTCCAGAGAGCGTTTCTCCGACTCCGATTTAACGCCGACAAAGATTTCCGCCAGAGGCTGACGCACCTTGATGCCCGCCTTGCTCCGCGCCGCCCTGCCCAGACTGCAAATCCTCATCGCTAAACGGTTATCGTCGGATAACTGCTTATCTATCAAAGCTGTATCCGCTATCGGGAAATCCGCCAGGTGAACGCTCTCCAGTGCCCGCGGGAACGCCGAGCACACTAGGTTCTGGTAGAGTTCTTCGGCCAGGAAAGGGGTAAAAGGGGCAATAAGCTTGGTTAAAGTCACCAGACAATGATAGAGCGTATTGTAAGCGGAGAGCTTATCATCATCGTTCTCGCTCTTCCAGAAGCGCCGTCGGCTCCGCCGGACGTACCAGTTGGAAAGACCATCGACAAAGCTTTCTATCTTCCGGCCAGAATCGGTGGGATTATAGTCAGTCAGTAAGGTATCGACATCAGCGATAAGCTGGTTTAGCTCGGAGAGAATCCAGCGGTCAAGTTCGGCCTCAGGCGGGGTAAAAGGTTCGGACGATGGTTCGTATTTATCGATGTTAGCGTACATCACAAAAAAGGAATAGACATTCCAGAGTGTCGAGAGAAAGCTCCGGGACACTTCATCCACCTGTTTAGCGTCAAACTGCCGGGGATTGCCGGGGGCGGAGGCAGTGTAGAGATACCAGCGCAGGGCGTCAGCGCCGTATTTCTTCACCACATCCTGGGGGTTAACTACGTTGCCCTTACGCTTGCTCATCTTCTCGCCCTTAGCATCTAATATGTGACCAAGGCAGATAACGTTCTTAAAGCAGGGGCGGTCGAAGAGGAGGGTGGAAATGGCATGCAGGCTGTAAAACCAGCCGCGGGTCTGGTCAACGGCCTCACAGATGAAGTCCGCCGGGAAGCTCCCGTCTTCCATCATTAACTTGTTTTCGAAAGGGTAATGATTCTGGGCGAAAGGCATCGCGCCGGAATCGAACCAGCAATCGATAACGTCCGGGACTCGCTTCATTCTACTTCCACACTTTGAGCAGGCGAATGTTATTTCATCCACGTATGGGCGATGGAGGTCATGAGGCTCTTTCAGATTGGTTAACCCCGGTTTTCCCTTGAGCTCATCCAGGCCACCGACGCACTCGAAAGCGCCGCACTTTTCACAACGCCAGACCGGCAGCGGGGTGCCCCAGTAACGCTCGCGGGAGAAAGCCCAATCGATATTATTGGCAAGCCAGTCCCCGAAGCGCCCGTACTTGATATGCTCCGGATACCAGTTGATTTCCTCGTTGCCGGAGATAAGGCGGTCCTTGGCGGCGGTGGTGCGGATATACCAGGTGGTCTTGGCATAGTAAACCAAAGGTGTCTCGCAGCGCCAGCAGAAGGGATAGGTATGCTTGACTATCTCGCGGCGGAGCAGCAGACCTCGTGATGCCAGGTCGTCAAGGATAATAGGATCGGCGTCTTTGACGAACTTACCGGCGAAAGAATAAGTGCCGATCATTTTCCCCTGGAGGTCGACCGGCTGGACGAAATCCAACTCCCATTCCTTGCCTGCCTCGAAATCCACTTCGCCGAAAGCCGGGGCGATATGGACGATGCCGGTACCTTCGTCCAGGGTAACGAACTCGCCGCAGATGACACGGTATTCCAGTTTTTTCACCGGCTTTTGGACCTGCAACTTGCCTTCCGTTACAAACATCCGTCTCTCCACGCCGAAATCGTGGGGATTGAATAATGGCTGATACTTTGTACCGGATAAAGTTTTTCCCACTATCTTCCCTGACTCTTCATACCCTCCCAGTTTGAGGCCTCCGGCAAGGCGCGACGCCACAACCAGATAATCGTTTTCGCCTTTCAGAATGACATATTCAGCGTCCGGCGCTACGGCGAGGGCGGTATTGCCTGGGAGCGTCCAGGGGGTGGTCGTCCATGCCAACAGATAAACAGGTTTATCAACGGGGAGTTTTGCTAATGATTTTGCTGTAACTTTGAACTTAATATATACAGACGGGTCTTCCGTGTTTTCCTTATAACCCTGGGCGACCTCGTGGGAACTCAAAGAAGTGCCGCATCGGGGGCAGTGGGGAGTAACGCGATAGCCCTGATAGACCAGCCCCTTGTCCCACATCTGACGAATAGCCCACCAGCAGGACTCAATATACTCCGGGCTCAGCGTAATATAGGCGTTGTCAAAGTCCACCCAGTAAGCTACGCGCCGCAGAATCTCATCGAACTCAGCAAGGTATTTAAAAACACTTTTCCGGCACATCTCGTTAAAGCGGTCGATGCCGTACTGTTCTATTTGTGTCTTCGAAGAAAAACCGAGCTGTTTTTCAATCTCCAGCTCCACCGGCAGACCGTGGGTATCCCATCCGGCGATGCGGGGGGCGTAAAATCCCTTCATAGTCTTATAGCGGGGAATAACGTCCTTAAAAACAGACATGAAGACATGATGCAGAGCAGGGCTGCCATTAACGGTGGGGGGACCATCGTAAAGCATAAAGCCGGGACCGCCCTGCCGCGCGGCAACGCTGCGCTTAAAGATATCACCTTTTTGCCAAAAAGACAGTATTGCCTCCTCTATTTGAGGAAAGCTTACCCGGCTGCCAACTGGTTTAAACATATACATCTCCTGCGGGGCCTATATTACCTAATAAAAAAGCCCCGTCTCAAGGGACGAGGCTTAAAGCTCCCGCGGTACCACCCTATTTCCCCGATAAAATCGGGGCACTCAGCAGGGCACATATAATGCCCTCGTCCCGTATAACGGGAGACGAGACCGTCCAAGCCTACTCGTCCCGAATTAATCGGAAGTTTCGGTTGGCAGCTCAGGAGTGATTTTCGGGGCAAGGATATACCGGCTCGCACCCTCCCCGACTCGCTTAATACCCTTATCCGCCCCTACTCTTCTCCGTCACAGCCTTTAACAGGTTTATGTTAACACAAAGCGGGGAACAAATCAATTACCCGGTAACTGTTTGGGAATAATAACGACTTTCCGGGACTCGCCGAAGCCGGTACTCTCCGTGGTGACATCCGGGTGGTCAGACAGAGCCATATGGACAACGCGCCTTTCGAAGGCAGACATCGGCTCCATGGAAAAAGGCGTTTTCCTCACACTTACTTGCTCGGCGAGTCTGTTAGCCAGGATGCGGAGTCCCTCGCAGCGGCGCTGTTTATAGTTTTCCACGTCGAGGATGATGGGCACCCTGACCTGCATTTTATGTGCCATGATGAGCCGGACGATTTGCTGAAGAGAGACCATCGTCTGACCGCGCCGACCGATAATAATCCCTAGGTCTTCTCCTTCGATGTTCAAGCCGACGGAAGCGATTTCACCGCTCTCATCGGTCACGGTAAACTCATCGGAAAGCGATACTTTAGCCGGCAGGTCCATTAAACTTAAAAGCTTCTCCAGCACTTCTTTGGTCGCTTCATATATTTCCTTCTGTTTGGCGGGCATTTCCATATTAAACCTCTTAGTAAAAATACGCCTACTTCCTGGGGCGTCGCTTCATCCTGTCTTTACCGGGTTGAAAACGAGATTTGCCGGGTTTCAACGAGTTTTTATCCATCGATTGAGAAGGGGCCGTGTCAGCCACAATAGTACCGGCGCTCTCTTCTTCTACCGGTTTTTTCTCCGCCGATGTTTCGAACTTGAGGTATTTCTTTTCAACCTCAGTGGTCTGTTTTGGCTGGCGGCGCAGGCCTCCCCAGCTGGTGACACGGTATTGCATAATCATCCTGACGATGTTGTTGACCACCCAGTAAAGCGCCAGGCCACTGGGGAAAGAAAGCGCCAGCAGCCCGAACATCATAGGCATCATCCAGAGCATCAACTGTGCCTGCTGGGCTTGTCGGGGGTCAGTTTGTGGGGTCATCGACATTTTCTGCTGGACCCACTGGCTGGCGGCCGTAAGCACAGCCAGAAATATGTCGGGTCGCGACAAATCCATCCAGAGAAAATCGCGGCTTAGCGGCAACGCAGCATAAATGGGGTCCCAGGGATAGAGGAACCGGGACAGATTAAGCAGGCCTTCCGGCGCTACCGCCAAAGCCAGCATAATCGCCTGATAAAGGGCAATCCAGACTGGCATCTGTATGATCAGAGTCAAGGCACAGCCCGCCGGCTTGATGCCGGCTGTCTTGTAGAGCTTCATCTGCTCCTGCGCCATCTTCTGCCGGTCCTTGCCGTATTTCTTCTGGAGCTCGGCGAGTTTAGGCTGAAGGTCCTGCATCGCCTTGGAGGAACGTATCTGATTCAACGTCAGAGGCAACATTGCCAGGTTGATGATGATCGTCAAGCCGATAATAGCCAGGCCGAAAGTGCCGCCCAGGTAATGCGACATGACGATTAGTATGTTAATAATCGGCTGCTGGATTATCAGTTCCCAAACGTTCAAAGCTTTAAGACTCCCGTAATTACTTAATTCGTACTGGATAGAGAAATCGGGTTTAATATAGCGCCGGTAACCGCATTGAGACGCTGTAAAACATTATCCTGAGTATGGATGTAAACTATTTCTCCATAAACGGTAAGAGGACCGTCGACCGCTTTTTTGAGGTCCGTCAGTTGCTTGATTTCATTCGTGACGGTGGAAAGAGAAAAGACGACACCTTTACTATTAGCGATGATTACGGCATCGCCGATGATAACAGGCTGGGACGATAACGGGCGATCGAGGTCGAACTCAGCTACCTTTGCTCCGTTATTCATTTGAAGGACATAGACAAAGCCATCGAGACAGCCGACATATAACCTATCGTCAACTATTAGCGGCTGAGACCAGAAAAAGTTCTTACCGGAGGACTTCCATTTGAAAGTGCCGTCAGCGGAGTTTAACGCGTACAGATACCTATCAAAGGAGCCGATATACACCGTATCCTGATATACCAGCGGCGTGGCGATAACAGAGCCCTCGGTAGCGAACTCCCACTTTTTAGAGCCATCGGCGATACGCAGGGCATATACTTTTTTATCGAAAGAGCCGATGTATAATGTGTCGCCCTCTACATACGGCGTACCCCAGATTTTATCGCCGGTAGCGAATTCCCACAGCTTATCGCCGCTGGCAGCATCCAGGGCGTAAACCTTACCGTCGGAACCACCGAAGAACAACCTGTCTTGAGCACCGACGATGGAGCCGACCAGGGGTTCGAGATTGCCCTCGCGGGGGTAGACCCATCTCGCCGCTAAATTACCGGTATTATAAGCGTAGACTTTACCGTTATAACCCGCCATGTAAGTCAGATTTCCGGAAATTAACGGAGTCCCATAAACGGGTACCCCGGTGGAGCCCGTTCCGCAACCGCCCAGGCCTGATGACGGACCGCAGCCGAATAACCCGGGCTGGCTTACGGGGACCAGTGCCTCGGCAAAACGCCGGCTATCATCGGTGAGATTAACCGCTACCAGTTGGCCGGTGCGTGAGCCTACGTATAGCGTGCCATCAGAAACAGCTCCGCCGCCCCATCCGACCGGCGTCAGGCCGCTCACACATCCGAAAGCAACCAGACCAACGGCGATAACCAGCGCCAGAAGGAAGGCTATTCGGGCAGGCCACTTTACTTTTAACTTCATATTAAATAACTAGCCAAGTCTAAAAATCTATGGAACGGGGTCGTATCCTCCCTCGTGCCAGGGATGGCATCGGGCGATACGTCTGATGCCCAACCAGACTCCCTTAATCAAGCCATGTTTTCCGATAGCTTCAAAGGTATACTGAGAACAAGTCGGCTGGAAGCGACACGCCGGCGGCATGACCTGCGACCAGGTTGACTGATAAATTTTAATTAGTCCCAGGGCCAGCGCTTTCATTTTCTCCTGCCACTAAACCGGCTTTGGATAATAAACCCTCGATTGTTTTTTTCAGGTCTTGAAAATCGGCCTGGACTGCCGGCGCGCGGGCAATAACGATGAGGTCCCAGCCGATGGGCAACGGCAATTGTCTTAATATCTCACGCAGACGCCTTTTTATGTGGTTCCGGACGACAGCTTTCCCCACACGCCGACCGACTACAAAGCCACACCTGGTAAAATCAAGCCCCGTGGGCAGAGCCCTGACGACAACCTCCTTGCCTGCCCAGGCCCTACCCCTATCGTAAACACGCTGAAAATCGGCGTCCCTGGTGAGATTACTTTCTCCCCTCACTCGTTTATACCACGGTCAATTTTTTCCGTCCCTTTAGCCGCCGGGATTTTAAGACGGACCGACCGCCGCGCGTGCTCATCCTTTTTAAAAATCCATGCTCGCGCTTGCGGGGAATGCTCTTGGGCTGATAAGTTCTTTTCGGCACTTTAACTCCCTGTTAATTCTATCCGGTCTAATTGAAAGGACGAAAATGATAGCTAAGAAAAACGGCTCATTAAGCCCTTATACCAACGCCGCCCGTCTTGTGAATATGAGCGGAAACAAACGGCAGTAAAGCCAGGTGGCGCGCCCTTTTTATTGCCGTAGCCAGGGCGCGCTGGTGCCGGGCACAAGCGCCGCTTTTTCGCCTGGGGGCGATTTTACCCCTATCCGAGATATAGTTACGCAAAACTGCCGGGTCCTTGTAATCTATATATTCGACCTTGTCCCGGCAAAAGAAACAGATTTTCCGCTTGGGTATGTATTTAGCCCTGGACGGCCTTCTCGGCCTGTTATCTCTAGCTTGGGTCATTCTCTCCTTAATTTAATATGAATTTACTTTCTTGATTAAAAAGGAAGGTCTTCTGGTTCCAACTCAGTAACACCGGTCTCCTCTGGCTTTTCTTCGGAGAGTGGAGCGGCGCCCTTCCTATCTAAGAATATCACCCTGTTGGCAATCACTTCAATTCTTGAATGGGGCTGGCCGTCCTGACTTTCCCAGTTACGGGTGTGGATGCGTCCCTCCGCATAGACAAGTCGGCCTTTAGCGAGAAACTGGTTACACTGTTCAGCGAGCCTGTTCCAGGCGACCACATTAAACCATTCCGTCTCCTGGCGGCGCTCGCCTTCCGGAGAAGTATAAACCCAATTAGTAGCTACTGAAAAAGATGTGACTGGCTTACCATTAGGAGTGAAACGCATCTCAGGCTCATTCCCGACATTCCCAATAATCGTCACTTTGTTTAAACTTGGCATTGCCTCTACCTCCCCATGACAACTCAAGCCTTAAATCCTCAGCTTAACCTCCCGCTTTTACCAGAAGGTGTCTTAATATCTCCTCTGATATTTTTAAGTTGGCTTCGAGCTCTTTGCAGCGCGCTGGGCTAATCTTGAACTTGGTCAGAACGTAAATACCTTCCAGGTAGTGTTTGAGCGGATATGCCAGCTTTTTCTTTCCCCACTTATCGACACCTGAGATAATGCCATCACGGCTGGTGATAAACTGGCCGATAGAGTTGACTTTAGCCTCCAAAGCGTCTTCGGTTGTTTCCGGGTTAATGATATAGACCAACTCGTATTCCTGTACTTTTTTATCAGTTGTTGCTCGTGTTACCGATTTTTTTTTCGCCACGCTCATTCCTCGCACAATTTTAGGTTATTATACCATAATCCGTAAATAGAGACAACAAAGCGAGAGACGGCCGTGTAATATTAAGTGGGATGCCTTGACACTACTGGTGGCCTTTGCTAGACTCTAATGGTACGCGAACTGGTGTTGCCAGACTATTAGCGTTAAGACTAGGGCCCCGTGGTGTAGCGGTCTAACATGCCACCCTGTCACGGTGGAGATCGGGGGT
>CAYXOZ010000015.1:0-18312 GCA_964467135.1 uncultured Dehalococcoidaceae bacterium | reverse complement strand
GGATCAGGACTTCAAGGGTTTTCAAGAAGCCCCCTCTCAAATTCTCTCCCCCTCTTGAACAACATAAGAACCGCGCGTAGGAAATAAGCCTGTTCGAGAGGGGGATTAAGGGGGTGAGTCAAGAATAAAAAAAGGGGAGGTTTTCGGCCTCCCCTCATAGCAGTTGATACAGTTCTTATTTTACCGTCGCCAGGTGGTAGCCCACGCCGGGGATGGTCTGGATATAGCGGGGGTTCTTGGGGTCCGGTTCCAGCTTGCGGCGTAGCCGCCCGACGAACACTCTCAGGTATTCTTTCTCCGAGGAATACTCGTTGCCCCAGATGCTCTGTAATAGCATGCTGTGGGTGAGGACTTTATCGGAGTTGACCGCCAGGTGCTGGAGCATGGCGTACTCGGTAGGTGTGAGTGTTACTTCTTTTCCATCAACTGAGACGCGTCTCTTGGCGAAGTTAATCTCCAGGCCCTCGCAGGTAAAGTTGGCCTGCGCCGGGGCCACGGTGAGGTCGCCGCGATGGCGGAACGCCGTCTTGATTCTCGCCATCAGCTCGGCGATGCCGAACGGCTTGGTCAGGTAGTCGTCCGCGCCGAGCTCCAGGCACTTGACCTTGTCTTTTTCGTCACCGCGGGCGCTGAGGATAATGATGGGCACGTCGGACCACTCCCGGATGCGCCGGCATACCTCCACGCCGTCTATCTTGGGCATCATCAGGTCGAGAATGATGAGGTCGATGAAGTCGTTCTGGACGGCTTCGAGAGATTCCTCCCCGTTGGTGGCGGTAACGACCTCGTAGCCGCGCGCTTTAAGATTGGTGCTGAGCAACCTTAATATGGCCGGGTCGTCATCGACGATGAGTATCCTTTTCTTGTCCATAGCTGTGTCCCCCCTTTAGTCCGCCGGCAACGTAAAGATGAATTTAGCGCCCTTCCCCGCCTGGCTTTCCACCCGGATTTTTCCGCCGTGGGCTTCGACAATTCCCTGGCAGATAGAAAGGCCCAGACCGGTTCCCTTACGCCGTCCGGCTTTGCGGCCTTCCCCCTGGAAAAAGCGCTCGAATATCTTCTGGTGCAGCGCCGCCGGTATGCCGATACCTTCATCGGCCACGCTGACGGTGACTTCTTTCCCGTTGTAGTGCGCCTCGATGGTAATCGTAGTGGCGTCCTCGGAGAATTTGACCGCGTTTTCCACCAGGTTGGTCAGCACTTCCCCGATGCGACTGTCGTCGATGGATACCGGCGGAATTTCCCCGGGAATGTGTATGTGCAGGTGGTGCTTTAACGTCAGGTTGTTCAACCGGTCTTTAATGCCGTCGATTACCTCGTTAAGGTGGCGCGGTTTTTTCTTAATTTCCATGCCTTCGGCGTCGAGCCGGGACATCATGAGAAGGTCGTCCACCAGGCGGGAAAGCGTATCGGCGTCGCGGTCTATCGATGTCAGGAAGTCGTGCCGCGTCTGCTCGTCGAAAATAACGTCGGGTTGGAGCAGGCTGTTGGCCGAGCCTTTAATCACCGCGAGTGGCGAGCGCAGCTCGTGGGAAACGTTGGCGAGGAACTCGGTCCGCATCACGTCGAGCTCCCGGAGCGCTTTGGCGCTGGACGCCTCGTCGTAGAGCTGCGCGTTGCGCACGGCGATGGCGATTTCTCTGGCAATGCCCGTGAGCAACTCAACGTTGTTGGCGCTGAAGTAGTGCGCGAAGCTGGTAGTTACCCCCAGCACCCCGATTCCCCCGCCCAAAATCATCAGGGGCACCCCGGCAAATGAGAGATAGCCCCCGCCGCTCAGGAAACGCAGGTCCGCCCCGCTGTATTTTTCCACCTCCTCGATGATATCGGCCTGGCCCCGCTGGAAAATCTGGCCGATGGTGCTGCTGCCGGGACTGATTTCCCTGGGCATGTCGTCGACCATTCTCCGCGATAGCCCGTGATGGGCTTTAAGTACTAAATGGTTGTTCTGGTGGATATAGATGAAGCTGGCTTCCAGTCCGGTGCACTGGGCCACCCTCTCCAGCGCCGCGTCCAGAATAACCTGAAGGTCGAGCGACTGCGATACTGCCTGCGACACGTTGAGCAGGGTGTTGGTGACGTGGTTGTGCCGTTCCAGTTCCTCCAGCAGTTGCCGGTTTTCGATAACGAGCCGCTGCTTTTCCAGGCCGCGGTCGATGACCGAAAGCAGGTTGCCTGTGTCCAGGGGCTTTTCCAGGTAGGCGAAGGCGCCGCGGTTCAGTGACTTTATGGCGTTTTGCATCGAGGAGTGGCCCGTGAGCATGATGGCGATGATATCCGGCTGCATCTCGAGGATGCCGGGGAGCAGCTCGGTGCCGTCGGCGTCGGGCAGGCTGATATCCAGTATAGTGACGTTATAGAAATGCTCTTTAAGCCGCTCCAGCGCCTCTTTAGCCGATGGCGCCGCGCTGACGGCGTAGCCTTTCTTTTCCAGGATACGTTTGATTATATCCAGGAAATCGAGGTCGTCGTCAATTACCAGTATGCTTTCTTTGACCTTCATCGGTTCACCTTGGGTGGTGCGACTTTTTTCCGATTTTTTTCACGATGTTGGATGCTTCGGCGGGGTCGAACGGCTTATAGAGGCAGGTAATCGCCGCGGCTTTCTGGGCTTTATCCAGGGCTTCTTTGACTTCGTTGCGGAACCCGGTCATCATGATGGGGAGGATATCCGGATTTATTTCCTTGAGCCTGAGGAGCGTTTCCAGTCCGTCGATGTTCGGCAGCTTGACGTCGATGAAAGCCATCTGGCAGGCCCTTTCCCGGACGATGTCGATAGCCTCCTCACCGCTGTATGCCGTCAGCACCTCGTATCCCTGCTGTTCCAGCACTTTGGTCATGGAGCGGCAGATCTCTTCGTCGTCGTCGATGACCAGTATCGGCTCGTCGCTGGCTACCTGCATGATAAGCTCGATTAGTTGCTCTATCTTTATCGGCTTGTGGACGATGTGCCGGGCGCCCTGGTCCTTAGCCATCTGTATCAGGGCTTCGTCGGAGTAAGCGGTCATCAGGATGACCGAGGATTCGGGGTGCATCTCTTTTATCTGGCGGAAGGCTTCCACGCCGTTCATCTCCGGCATGACGATGTCCATCAAAGCTACGTCATAAGCGTGCTTTTTGAATTTGTCGACGGCGGACAGGCCGTTCTCGGCGGTCTCGACGAAAAAGCCCCGCCGCTTTAAAATCATGGCGAACGTCTCCAGCAAGTCTTCGTTATCATCGACGACGAGCACTGTCAGTTCATCACTCATATCGGGTTAGCTCCTTTTCTCCAGCGGTAATTTCACCGTAAAGGTCGTTCCCTGACCTGCTTCGCTTTCAACTTCTATTTTGCCGCCGTTCTGCTCGGTGAGCCTTTTGGATATCGCCAGCCCCAGCCCGATGCCCTTCGTTTTGGTGGTGAATAGCGGCTCGAATATTTTTTCCATGTTCTCTTTGGGTATCCCGCAGCCGTTGTCGCGGAACTTTATCCAGGTAAAGCCGTTCTCCTCGCCGGCGTCTATATTCAGCTCCCCGCCCTTGGGGGTCATCGCCTGTACGGCGTTGGCGATGATATTGGCGAAGACGCGGCTCATCTGCTCGGGGTCGGTCCTGAGGGGCTGCGTTCGCCCGTTGAGATGGGGCTTGACTGTTATATTAGGCGGCACGGTTATCCAGGACAGGCTTTCGTTGACGATGTGCTTGAGGTCGACCCTGACCGGAGACGGCGGCGTGATGCGGGTGAAGTCCAGCAGGTCGGTGACGATTTTATTGGCCACGTCGACCTGCTTGTCCAGGACATTCAGGGTATTGATGACCTCGGCGTCGTCTTTCTCGGTGAGGGGCATTTTGAGCAGGTAGGCGCAGTTCCTGATGACGTTAAGGGGATTGCGGAGTTCGTGCCCCACCCCCGAGGCCAGTTCGCCGACCGCCGCCAGGCGCTCGGAGCGGATGAGCTTTTCCTGTACCTTTTCGAGGTCCCTGGTGCGGTTCACCACCTCTTGCTCGAGTTGCTCGTAGTAGCGCCGCAGAGACTCTTCCAGCTCCAGCTGCCGGATCGACCCGCTGATTCTTTCCGCGAGCGTCTTGGTCAGGTGGTTTTTCTTTCTTAAATAGGGGTTATCGCGGGTGGAATATATCTCCACCAGGCCTATCGTTTCTCCCCCGACCACCAGGTTTTCCGTTGTTTTGCTGGAGGACTTCTGGAAGTCGGGGCTTTTATAAACTTTATCGTGCAGGGTAATCCTGACCGTGGTGTCTTCGGGTGACTGCATGGCGTAGGGGATCAGGGTCACTACTTTGGCGATGAACTCGTCGATGGAGTGGCTCTCGCCCGTCGCCCGGCCGATATCGTAGAGGCATTTCATTTCCTTGATGCGCTGGCGGTGCTGTTGTTCGCTCTTTTGCAGCATGGCTACCACGGCGCCCACGGCGCTGAGGATAATCACGAAAGCGGTGGGCTTGAACAGCGCGTTGGGGAAATTTTCCATGAGTATGGCGTTGGGCAGCAGGATGAACATGGCGACCAGCGCGGCGATAACGGCCGGTATCACGCCGAGCACGTAGGCGGCGTAGACCACCGGCGCGAAGAATATCAGCCCGAGGAAGTCGATGCCGTAAAAATCATGGAGGCCGATAGAGCGATCGGTAAATGGGGTCCAACCGATGGCGTTGCCGATAGCGGGCAGATAGTAAATAATGGAACACAGCGCCATGATGGCGATAATATACCGCAGGTGCTTGTTGTTCCACAGCCCCTTTTTGTTACGTTTAATGCTCATTGTCGGCCTCCCCGGTTATCCGGAGGTCCCGCCCGCGTGCTCTCAGGGCAACAGGTAGTGAAGGCGATTGTTCCCAATTGCCCCACGGTCTCAGATTACTCCCGCCGCGGCAGGGCGGACAACCAAGATAACCCTCTATTCTATCGGGGTAGTCCCCCACTCCCCTCCGCCCGTATTTGGCGATTATGCCTTGATTCTGTCTCATTTTGCCTGCCACTCTTTGATGATTCGTTTAATGTCCTTCAAATCGTCGATAAGCTCCTGGGCGGTTACATCCGGCAGCGAGTTAATGAGATTGGCGAGGGGATTTACCTCGTCTTCGTGCTGGCTGAAGAGATTGCCCAGCGAATCGGCGCTATCGTCTGGTTTTGTTTCCTTGGCTTTCTCCGGTGGCTTCGCGGGGGCCGCTTTTATATCGTTGGGTTTAACCTGGTCTGCTTTTGTTTCGGTGAGTTTTGCCGGGGCCGCCTTGGCCGGCGGCGGCGCATTGACCGCGCTTACCTCCACCAGCTTTACTTTCGTTTCCTCTTCCTCGGCGTCATCGCTTTCCGTCAGCTTTATCACTTGCACCAGGCCGGCCGATTTATCGTCCGCATCCAGGGTCAGCTCGCCCAGGGGACGGTGAGGTCCCAGCGGGACGTCCCCGGTATTACCGGATTTATCGGCCAGCCCCTGTATTTGCTGGGCCTTTTCTTCCAGGTCTTTAGCCCGACCGTATATCCGTTGCTCCATTTTTTCAATGCGCTCGGCAGTGATGTCCTTTAGCGCGTCATCGATTCCTTTTACGGGTTTCTCTTTAGGTTTACCCAGTTTAAAACGCATCCCGGCCCTCCTTTATTAGCGGAAATACCCCTCGCGGTAGGCTTTGGATAATATGGCGTAGACATCGTAAAAGTTCGTTTTTCCCTGGTCGTGAATACGTTTCAGCACGTCCGACCTCTGTTTTAATATCTTGTATATCTGCCTTCTTTTGTCTTCCGGCAGGCCGCGCCGGGGGGCTATTTTATTCTCCAGCAGGTAGGAGTTCTGGTAGCCGCGGAACAGAAAAGTATCGTCGAGCGGGTTCCAGCTGAAGGTCTCGATGAAGGAAAACGAGTCCCCGATAGAGTCGTAGCTGACGATTTCGTTAACGCTAGTTATTCGCCGGCCCAGGCCCCCCTTGGCCAGACGTACCTGCTGGCAAATGACCACCACGTTAAGGTTATCGACATAGGTCTTGGGCACGTTGATGGGGTTGCCGGTGACGCGCTGGATAAGCTTGGATACCGATGCCGCGTGGAAGGTGCTCATGGTCGCATGGCCGGTCTGCATGGCTTGAAAGGCGATGGCGCCTTCTGCACCGCGGATTTCACCCACGATAATGAGGTTGGGTCTCTGGCGCAGGGCGGCTTTGAGGAGGTCGAACATGGACACCTCGGAGGCGTCGCCTCCCTTGTTGGAGCCGCGGGTGACACCGCGTATCCAGTTATGGTGGGGCACCTGCACCTCCGGCGTATCCTCGATGCTGACAATCTTGGCTTCGGGCGGTATAAAGGTGGCGAGGGCGTTGAGCAGGGTCGTTTTGCCGGAAGCCGTTTCCCCGGACACCCAGACATTCATGCCTTCCTGGAGGATGATGGAGAGGTAGGCCGCCATATCGTAGTTAAGCATGCCGAACCCGATAAGCTCCAGTATGCTTAGCGGCGTGTCGCTGAATTTTCTGATGGTAAAGTTGCTGCCTCTTTTGGAGACGTCGGCGCCGTAGACGATATTGATACGGGAGCCGTCCGGCAGGGTGGCGTCGACGACCGGTTCGCGGAAGGTGACGGGGTGCTTGATACCTTCGGCCAGCTCGATGACGAACTTGTCCAGGGCTTCGTTGGTCTCAAATCCGATACTGGCCCGGAGACCGCCGAAAATCTTGTGCTCCACGAAGATGTTGCCGACGCCGGAACACGAGATATCTTCGATATTGGGGTCCATTATCATGGGGTCCAGGGCGCCCATGCCTTCCAGCTTCCGCCGTAAAAGATAGCGGAGACTGTTGTACTGTAAATTGGTAATCGCTATTTTACCTTTATTGCCGCCGGCTCTGGGAGCATCGGTCTTTTTATCTTCCTTTTTAGTCGACTTTTGCGGTTTGTGGTCGCCTATCGCAACGACCCTGTCTACGATTCCCATGATAATTTCAAATCGCTTGGAGGAATCGGCGATGCCCTCGAGTTCTTCGACATATTCCGCCAGCCGCAGCTCTATCTCGTCGAGGGTGTCGTCCTGGGCGTCGATAAGGCTGGGCTCCACGGCGATGTAATAGTCCCGGATGTCTTCCGGGTTGGCCAGCACGTGGACGTACACACCGTTGCCGACCTTGTAAATCAGGTTGGGATTTTTTATCCCTTTCTGAGCGCGGGTCACTTTTTCAAAATATTGCGGCACCCCGATGTTGTTTTCGATAAGTATACGGAGGTACTGGAGCAGGTGCGGGGTTTCTTTGCATACCGCCTGGAGATTTTCCGGGAATTTAGAAAAGATCGGGCATCTATCCAGTTTGGTCCCGCACTCCTTCCCGCACTCCCCGGGACAGGGCTTTAGTTCAAAAGGAAGAAGTAGCATCTATTCTCCTAGACTCTGGCTTTAGCGAGCGGGATTATTCTCATGCCGAGCTTGGGCTCGATATCGAAGCTGACCACGTCTCCGGTGGCTCGCTCGGCGCCGCGCACTTTAAGGACCTCCATGAGCTTTATCATGCTGTCGCCGACCTGCTCCAGGCGCAGCCGGAAACGTGCGTCGCACAACGAACGGGTCCGCGATAAAATGTCCTCCTCGAACGCGTACGAGTGCGCCACGACGATTATCGTCAGGCCCTGGTCGCACAGGTCTTTGCACCGTGAAAAGAAGTCGATAATCGCCACCGGGTTGCTGTGTGCTATCAGCAGCGTGATGGAGTCGACGATTATCAGTTTGAATTCCTTCGGCAGGTGGGCAAAATGGTTGGTCAGGACTAAAAAGGCTTTCTGCCCGCCCTTCATGTTGCTGCGGAAGACCAGCGGGTAGATACGGAGATGGTCCGCCAGGAAGTGGTCCAGCACGTTCATCGCCAGGGAGTCCATCTGGCTGATGAGGCTTTTAATATTATTTTCAGTGGTATAGTAGGCCACCGATATTTCGCCGGTAATCAGGGTGCCGTTGGTCAGGTGCTGGCATAACACGCTCTTGCCGGAGTCCGAGTGCCCTTCGACGAGGCACAGGGAACCCGGCGGGATGCCCCCGCCCAGTTTCTCATCCACCTCCGGCACACCGGTGATGATATGCTCCCTCTTTTTCTGCGTCGTTGCCATAATTAATCACCTTTCTCGTCAGGGGGTCATTGTTTTTTCGCTTGTTTTTTCGAGCCGTTATTACTTTCCTCCTCGGGAGTGAGGTTGATACAGAACTCTTTTTCCTTGCCGTCCTCTCCGTTCGGGAAAACCAGTTTCAGTTTGAACGGCGGCTCCTTCGGCTTCTCTTCTTCGATAGCCTCCTCCTCGAGGCCGGTCTCATCGCCCGCTCCGGTCAAAAAAGGAATGACCGGGTGGAGGGGGGCATCGCCGCCGGTGAGTATCCCGTGCAGCGATAGCATTGTTTCGCTCCAGAGCCCGGCTTCGTTAGAAGCCTCCTGTTTTTCCGCGGTAATCTCCGCCAGTTGCAGGATGACCTCTTTTAGCTCCGAGGAGAGGTGCCCGCTGATGCCGTAGACTTCCAGCAGGGTGGGCAACCGGTCGGTCCCGATTTCTTTTTTAGCCTTGGCTACCCAGGCGATCAGGTTCGCCAGCATGTTCACTTTCGGTGTGGCCGGGGTCGCTTCGGTCTGGGTCGTCTCAAAGCCCATCGGCAGGTTTTCCTCCAGGGGCGGCGCGGGTTCCGGCGCGGGGGTTTCCTCAGGTGCTTCGGGGATTTCAGACAGCCTCTCTTCAGCAGGCTCTTCTTCGGTGAGGAGCGTGTCTTCAGGCTCCGTTTCGCTTTCCTCGCTGGTAAAGCTTTCCACGGGGGCTTCGGCGGCCTCGACGGCCTGTTCTTCCACGTCAATCAGGTTGTCTTCGGGGGGTATCTCCGGTTCGACTTCTTCGACTTCCTCCAGGCGCTCTTTCTTTGATTTGGTTTGCTCCGGCGCCGCCAGCGTGCCGGTCATGGTCACCTTCTGCCCTTCGCCGCCATCGAGAGCTTCAAGGATATTCGAAAACTCGGAGCTCGGCAGTTCCATGTTCAGCAGGTAATCGCGCACGCTGGCCAGCGACTGCTTGAGCTCCCCCTTGAGCAGCTTGATTTCCTCGGACATTGTCTCCAGTTTTTTATCCCCTCCCATGGCTTACCCCCTTTCCGCTCTAAGCTCTTCGCCCTGGCTTCTTTTCTTGAGGTCGTTAGGTATCGGCGATTGCACCTCCATCAAGTAGGTGCGGATGTCGAAGAGTATGGCTTTCAGTTCATCCTTGACTTCCTGGAATTCGATTTCCATTGCGTCGATGTCGTTTTCTGGGTCCATGGTAACCTCCTTAAAAATGGGCGACGGACTTGAATAAAGCTTCGGCGAGCGCCGGGAGTATAAGCAGGGCGCCGCCGGAAATAGCCCCGGTAATACTGAGATTGGCCAATATTTTATATTTGCTGCTGCCCTCCGCCATGCAGGGCACGATGGCGTTAGCTACGGTGAATATCAGGACCAGGGGCAAGACCAGGGTATGCATGACCTCCAGGCCGGTGAGGTTGAAGCTGGAAAAATAGCTTATGTTTGGCGCTCCGCCCACCTTCGGCATGACCTCCTGGGCCCGGCCCACCATCCCGCCGAAAGCCACGATAACCTCGGTGATAAACACGAGGATGATAACGATGGCGGTGTGCATGGTGATGCAGAGCCATTTAAAGGGACCGCATACCGTCCGGCGTCTCGCCCGGAGCAAGGCAACCCGGTTGGCGAAAGCCGAGGCGTGCTGCCCGGCCTGCCCCGCCGAACCGCCCACTTCGATGGCGTCATAGAACATGCCCACGCTGCGGTTGGCGAGCTCGCTGCCGGTCTCGTCGATGAACTTGCGCCAGGACAGCCTGGATTTTATTCCCGCGGTGAGTCTGGTATGCAGGTTTTTCACCGGGCCTCTCAGGACGTTGATAGAGTTGAGGTCGATTCTCCCCAGGGCTGAGTTGACCGTGGTCCCCAGCGCCGTGCAGACGCCCCCCAGTGAGCGCAGGAAGGTGCCGACCTCGTTGTCCCGTTTGTTTATCTTGCCGTCGTCGCGGGATACGACAAAGCCGACCGGAAACACTATGGCGGCGATGGCTAATAGCGCCAGTCCCAGGCTCTGACCGGTTATTAGAGAGATGGCCGCGATGATTACCGCGATGGCCAGGAAGGGCTTAAAGATTTTTTTGGCGAGCTTTTGCTCCTTGGAGCCCGCCCAGTGCAGGACCTTGGGCTCTTTAGGAGATACCAGCCATATCAGCCAGACGCCGGCGGCGGTGACGGAGACCGAGAGGAACGCCATCCCGATGATGAGCCCGGTCTGGATTTTCCATATCATCGTGGATACAATGCCGATGACCACCACCAGTACCGCCGCCAGGATGAGCGAAACGTAAGCGTCCGTCCACATTTTCAGGGCTTCCAGGCTCCGGCTGTACTCGTTTTCGTAGTCCTCGGCTTTGGCTTTCGCTTCCCTGGTGAGAAATTCGGCTTCAGGCTCGCCGGAGATGAGCGAGCTGGAAAGGCGCAGCAGCAGGCCTTTCATTTCGTTGTCTTTGAGGGGCTCTCCCACGGCGCGGCAGGCCCGGGCGTAGTCGTATTTCAGTCGTTTCCGGGCGAGCTCTACCTTTTTAAAATATTCCGCGCTGGAGCACTGGAGCGCGGCGGACCGCCCGAAGACCTGGTCGCGCGGTACCCCCGCGGCGGCAATGGTGGACATATAGGAAAGCTGGTAGAACATGTCGAAGTTCGACATGCCCGTGCTCCAGTTTTTGCCCTTGCTTTGTCTAAATAGCTTTTGTGTCAGCTTTTCCAGCATATTTTTGCCTCAGGCTTCTATCCTCGTTTGTTCATCGGGGGAGAGGGAGTCGTCATCGATGCTGAGTTCCATTGACCCGCTGCCCTGGCCGGTCTGGCCGTAATAATCGATTTCCAGGTAGTCGTTTTCATTGATAACCGTATAGCCGGGGAAAGCGTA
This sequence comes from uncultured Dehalococcoidaceae bacterium, assembly GCA_964467135.1. Taxonomy (GTDB): domain Bacteria; phylum Chloroflexota; class Dehalococcoidia; order Dehalococcoidales; family RBG-16-60-22; genus JBFYTX01. Next base: position 7,385 of record CAYXOZ010000015.1, on the reverse strand, counting down.
GGTGGCGGCTTTCGTTACCCATGTGTCACTTTCGTCCTGGTCTATAAAAGCGGACGCGGCCCCGCTGGCTATGGTCGCCCTCACGGTCCCGTCGGCCCGGCGTACCAGGATGTCCGCGTTAAAACGTACGTCCCCGTCGGCCGCGGGAAATCCCTCCCCGCCGGCCAGGCACCGGTAGTAAAATGTCCAGGTCCCCGCTGGAATCTGGCTGATTCCCGCCAGCGGAAATATAAATTTCGCCGGTCGGGCTGTCTGGTTTTCATTCAGGAGGAGTTTCCGGCCGCCCTCGCTGAACGTTTCCTGGAAGAACAGCCCGGTGCTGTCCGCCGCGGCTGCTTCCGCTATCTCGTAATATTTCGTGCCGCCCAGGGTGATATTCTCGGCGTGAGGGGTCAGCCGCGTGTTGCCGGGAATATCCAGGGAAATGGAGTCGTAAACCCCGTTGGGGGTGGCTATGGTTATCTGGCCGGTCGTGTTATCGGCCGGCAGCGGGCTGAGCCTGGCGAGCATGACCAGTTCCTCGCCGGGATTGACGATGCCCGGCTCGAAAAACTCCAGCGGCCCGCTGAGCCCGATTCTCGCCTTCCGCCACTGGTTATCGCTTAAATTGCCGGTGGTGTAGGGGAGCCATTCGGTGTGAAAGACCCCGCCGGCGTCGCTGTAATGGGCGATTAGGTCCCATTTTTCAAAGCTGGCAAGCTTGGTCTGGCCGGTGTTGGTCACCGTTACCCGCAGGAGGTCCCCCCAGGAAAGCAAAGCCGCCCGTTTAGCCTCCAGGCCTGTCCGGGTGACTTCACCTTCCCTGACACTGATTTCTTCCATACTGAAGGCGGTAACATCGGTCGATGTCAGGATGCCCTGGGACAATGTCATTCCTCCTGCAACTATCATGACGATACATATGATGGTGACGAGAATCGTCGCCATGTCACTGGCTCCTTATTAACTCCGCCCGGCTCACTAATCATCATCCAACCTTACTTTTCCTACCATTGCCGACCGTGTAAAATTGTACGTTTAATTTCTCTTGAAAAAATAAAAATTTATAAATAACTGATAAAAATATCATTAAAATTATCTTTTCGCGTCCTGTTTATAGCCTCCTTTAAATAACAACAGTCTTTCTTTTCACGGTGAAAAATAGGCGGAAGCCGTGACGCCGCTGGGCGTAGCGGCTACTACCATATTCGTCGTATTGGCGCCGACCGCCGGGTTGACCTGCGCTCTAATCTTTAGCTGTTCCTTGGGATTCAATACGTTCGGCTCGAACGTCTCGGCCTGGCCGTCGAGCCTGAGCCAGGCAATCTCCCATTCGTTATCTCCCAGCCCCTCCGCGGTATAGGGAAGCCAGACGACGTGGTAGCCGCCGATATCGTCGTAGTACTGGACGATGACGTCCCATTTATCGAAATCGGCCAGCTTTACCTGGCCGCTGTTCTCGACTATCATTTCCAGGGTGTTGAGTGTCGGCAGGCTGGTGCTGACCGCTATCAGACCCGTCCGCATTATCGTTTCGTCCCGCTGTCCCATCTCCCCCAGGCCCGTCGTGCTGGCGTCCACCGATGTCATAAAGCCGCGGGACATCGTCATGCCCCCGAACACTATCAGGGCGATACATATTATCGAGACAATCGCTGTCTCCATCGTTTGCTCCGTTACATGCTGAAGAAGTACTCGTCGGATATGCCGTTGGGTAAAATAAATTTGCTATAGTACGTGCCCGCCCCGGGATCGCTCCCGAAGGTGACCGTCAGTTTCAGCGTGGCGCTGGTCTGCCATTCGCTGTCGTTCTCCAGGTCAAAGCTCCACTGCGGTAAGTCCTCTCCGGCGTCACCGGAGTAGGGGATGCGTTCGAATCCGCCTTCCGGGCCGAGGAAAAGGTCGCAGTCGTCGATGGCGGTGATGCGCTGCGTGCCGATGTTCTTGACCCACAGGTAAACGCTGGTGCGGTTGGCGGAATTTGCCGCGTGAACAATGTTTATCCGGCTTTTCATCCGCTCGTCGACCTGTTCTGCCATGCTGACCATCGCCTGGCTGGAGCGGTTCACCATTGGATAAACGCTGTTAAAGACAAATATCATGCACACAACCCCCGCTATAATGAGTAGAGCTGTAGTTACAGCCTTGTCCACAACGATCCTCCATAGTTCCTTCGGAGCGGATGCCTGCGGCCATCATCCCCATCCCCCACAGCTTCAGGAAGCGGGTAGCACCCACCGATACCACGTGATGGGTGGGGGTCTCTTTTTCAAAACCCCCACCCAATCTTTTCGCGCCTGGCCTGTTTCGCCTAGCGCAGGTTCATGATGGCATCCATGTAAGCCGGTGTGGTTCGCTCTATCTCCAGCACCGCCCCCTGGGGTGTCTGGATAATCAGGCTGAACTTCGTGTTGATGTTCAGGTTGGTGTCCGTTAGAGCGTCGATAAGGTTACCCGGCACCGTGCCGGCAGTATCACCGCCAATTGTTATCTTGAACTTCTCGTTGTTCTCCAGCAGGAAGTCATCATCGGCGTCGCCCAGTTTGGAAACTTCCCACCAGAGGTCATTAACTGTCTGGTACTCGTCGATGTAGTTGATGACCACCTTGTTGGTCTTGGTATCTGCGTTGCCGAGACCGGTGGCGGTATCGGGATCGGTCGGCTCGGTGAAGTCGATAGCCTCGCCGCCGAGAACGTTGGAGACGATGAAGCTTATCTGCTGGATTCTGCCGCCGTCTCCGCTTCCGTTGGCCGTTGCGATGACGGCGCCCTTGAGTTCCAGGGTGCTCTGGGCTTCCTTGAGTCCTGAGTACACCGCCTCCTGGCTCTTTTGCGTGGAGAAGAGGCCGGCGGACAGGGTGGTATAGGCGAATACCGCGGCGACCACGACGAACGCAATCAGGATGATAGCGGTCTCCAGGCCGGTGATGCCCTTCTCATGTTTGAAGTATTTTCTGTACATTTTTCCTCCTTTAATTTCGTATACTGCCTGGTTAATCCTTCATTAGTGCAGGTTCATGATGTCGTCAAACCAGGGGGGTGTGGTGCGCTCGATGGCCAGCGTGGAGCCACTGGGCGTCAGGATTTCAATGTTGAATTTTGTTTTTACGGAGAGGTCTGCAGTAAGGCCGGTGAGGTCGACGGTTAATTCAAATCTCTCCTGGCCTTCTAACAGAGAATCCTCGTCTGCGTTCCCCAGTTTGGCAATGGTCCAGTCCAGATTGTCCGCGGTCTGGGTGTCGTCCGAATAGTTGATAACCACAACGTTATTTGGAGGCTCGGTGAAATCGAGCGGGCTCCCTCCAAGGACGCAGGAGACGACGAATCTGACTTCGTCAATCGTACCCGCGGCACCCGGAGTGCCCGCTACGGCGATAACTCCGCCCTTGAGCTCCAGGGTGCTCTGGGCTTCTTTAAGACCGGCGTACACCGCTTCCTGGCTCTTTTGCGTGGAGAAAAGACCGGCGGATAAAGCCGTGTAGGCAAAGACCGCGGCCACCACGACGAAGGCAATCAGGATGATGGCGGTCTCCAGGCCGGTGATCCCCTTCTCATGTTTGAAGTATTTTCTGTACATTTTTCCTCCTTAGTTATTGGGATTTTCTCGGGTAAAGGATTCCTGCTTGGATTGCTTTTTCCGACCTTTTATTTCCTAACGCATCACCCCCTTCCATTAATTTTCTTCACTAAGCAATGACACGTGATACACGTGTCATCTTCGACTCTTCATCGCGATGGAAACATCATTTTGGTAAGCCTTTAGTAGCAGTGAGGAACATGCCTGCCGGAAACGCCAGGGCTGTCCTCCGCTGGATATTACCTATATAATTAATAAACATGGTTTTTCTATATCGTTTAAGGCATCCGGCGCGCCGCACGCCCCGGCACTAATAGAGATTGACGATTTCATCAACCCTGGCCGGGATGGTCCGCTCCAGCACCAGCACGGCCCCCACGGGCGGCTTTACCTCCAGCTCGAATTTATGATAGGGACCGGGCAGCCAGAGCGGGTTGGTAACGTTCTCGCTCACCATCCTCAGGTCCACGGTAATCATGAACAGCTCATTCTTATCGAGCAGGTTGTCCTCACCGTTAGTGTTCAGTTTGGTCAACGTCCAGTTGACGGTGGGGAATATCTGGTACTGGTCCGTGTAGGAGATAACCACCAGGTTGGTATAATTCCCGGTGGTGGGCGGGGTAAAATCTATCATGTCCCCCCCCGTGGTGGTCGCCAGGGTGAAATAGACTTCCTGCAGGACGCTGTTTTCCATCCTCCCGTAGATATTGCCCTTAACCTCGACGGTGCTCTTGGCTTCTTCGAGGCCGGCGTGGATGGCTTCCTTAGCTTTTTGCGTGGAGAATAGACCGGCCGAAAGAACCACGTAGGCAAATACTGATGCCACAATGACGAAAGCGATGAGAATAATGGCTGTTTCGATACCGGTGATGCCTCCCTCTTTCCCGAATGACTTTTTCACCGATTTGTGCATCACGGTCTCCTCCCTTATTAAGGCATGAATAATTCAATTTACCCCCGCTGCTTATTGGCTGCTACGAGACCATCACCAATCTTCACGTATCGTTTTCCTGAAAAACGTCTGGGTGCTCTCCGCAATGAGAAAGCATGGTATCCCCTGAGATGAATTAGGGGTTAGCATCCATGGTGAGTTGGGGTGGTGATGGCAAAATCAGAGCGAGGTCTTCGTGCCCGGTTCGCCAAATGGCAAAAAATAATGAAATGTTAATGATATTTTAATAGGTTATTTATGAATCTTTATTAATCTCTTTATACATGTGGTCTACAATCGTTAAGGATTGAAAGTGGTGGGATAAGTGAGGATTGGTGAGGTTAAGTGACCAGCCCGGGCAGCCGGAAGAAAGGTAAGGATATGAACCAGCTAAAGTCGGAAACCGTCAGCCTGTATGTCGTCGAAGAGCAGGAAATCTACCGTGAAATTTACCGCCAGGCCCTGCCGCAACGGGGCAATATTGAAATCCTGCGCATTTCTGAAAACGATTCCCCCGGGACCATGCTGCGGACCGTTTCCGAGCTTTCTCCTCAGGTCCTGCTGCTGAGCGTTAAGAAGCTCGATGTCGAGATTATCGAGGAGCTGGAAAAAATCAGGAACACCTTTCCCCGGATGGGTATCGTTATACTAATAATATTTTACAGCTCTCAGGATATCGAGCTGCTGCGCCGGCTGGCCCTCTGTGGCGAAAGCGGTATGGCGCTGTTTTTGAAACAATCGCTGGATAAAGTAGACCAGCTCTGTCGGACGATTCTGGCTGTCTCCCAGGGCCAGGTAATTTTAGACCCCCCTCTCGCCACCTTTATGTTCGCCGGCAAGCCGGAGTGCCCCTTCCTGAAACAGCTTACCACCCGTGAACTGGAAATCCTCAGCCTTTTGTCCCAGGGCTATACCAACTCCGCTATCGCGGATACCCTCTTTATCGATATCAAGACCGTCGAGCACCATTTGAACAGCATGTACAGCAAGCTCAAGACCGACCCCGATTATAATACGAAGCATTTGAGAGTCAGCGCCGCCCGGCTTTACCTGGAAACGATGGGCAGCCTGTACCATAAGGAAGAGTCCCTCGCCCGCAGTGGCGCGAGGTGAAGATTTAAAACCAGAAGACGAAAAGCTCGCGGATATTCCAGATAACTACCAGTCCCAGCGCCGCGATGGACGGCCAGAGCAGCCGCCCCGGCATTATCCAGGCCACCGCCACGGGAATCACGAGCTTGATTAATATCAACAATATCGGTACCTGGACCAGGAACCTCACCAGGGGGTTCATTTCCCACAGTCCCAGGTACATCGCCAGCACTGTCAGGACCAGGTCTAAAAGGCTGAGCAGGATAAAGGACACTTTTTGCCCGGTGCATTTTTTAAATGTCACCGCCGAGTCCAGCCAGTTCTTGGTCGTCATTACCTTACCCCACGCCCCTTATTATTTCCCCGCTACCTTTCCCAGGTCTTTATTGGCTCACCGCTGACCGCCCACTTGACCTCGAACATCTGTCCTTTCCAGGTCTGGTCCATTTCTTCCCGGGCGGCTTTGAACTCGGGACTGGCCATCATGTTGTTCAGGTCTTCCTTGTTTTCGTATTCGTAGACCGCCAGGTATCTCGGCCTCTCCTCTTTTGTCTGAAACATCTTGTAGCGGGTTACTTTCTTGATTCCCTTGTATTTCATCAGCAGCGGGATATGAACTTCGTTATACCATTTGTTAAATTTCGCGTCGCTTCCCGGCGCGCATTCCGTCGCCACGATGTTCAATATTCTGGCTTTAGCCATGTTACTCTCCTTCCGGTCTTATTCCGTTTTTATGATAAATTCCTCGCCATCGGTTTGTCAAAGGATTATCCTCCCGATTTGAATTGAAATGTCTGTATATGGTGCAAAAATAATAGCCTCACCCTTTGCCCCTCTCGGCGGGCTGCTCCCCAATGAAAAACAGGGCGTCTAAGAGGGGTGAAACCCCTCTTCTTATACCTCCCCCTCTCAAACAAGTGAACCTCAGATGTTCACGATGATAGTGTTTGAGAGGGGGATTAAGGGGGTGAGTATCGTAGAAAAAGAAGTTAAGACAAATTTGACTTTCCTCTTATGAGGAAATAGACTGGTGAAAAGTCTTGTTTTTCATTAAGGAGGTCAAAGTGAAAGCTGCGGTCTGTTACGAGAATAATAAGCCCCTGGTTATCGAGGATGTGACCATTGACCCGCCGAAAGCGGGGGAGGTAAAAGTAAAGATAGCGGCGACGGCTATCTGCCATAGTGATATCCATCTTTTCAAGGGAGAGCTTCCCTTTAAGCCGCCCCTCGTCGGCGGGCATGAGTCGGCAGGATATGTGGAAGAAGTCGGGAAAGGCGTAACCGGCTTTAAGCCCGGCGACCGTGTCGTGATATCGTTGATGGCCAATTGCGGTAAATGCCGCTATTGCCGGACCGGCCGCAGCTGGCTTTGTAACGCGGTCTGGCCCCTTGAAAAGGAAGCGCGCCTGCACAATAAAAAAGGCCAGGACCTGGGGCAGCCTTTCAGGATTGGCAGCTTCGCGGAACATAATATCGTTCACGAGTCCGGTCTGGTAAAAATCCCGGACGACATGCCTCTTGACCGGGCGGCGCTGCTATCCTGCGGCGTTATTACCGGCTTCGGGGCGGTCGTCAATCGCGCCAGGGTTGAGCCGATGCAGAGCTGTGTGATTATCGGAGCGGGGGGCGTCGGCCTTAACGCTGTACAGGGCGCGGCTATTTCCGGGGCTTACCCGATAATAGCTGTGGATATTGCGGATAATAAGCTCAAAGCCGCCAGAGAGTTTGGCGCCACGCATACTGTAAATGCTTCTAAAGGCGACCCCACTAAAGAAGTCCAGGCGCTCACGGATGGCGGCGCCGACT
>CAYXOZ010000014.1:5876-19044 GCA_964467135.1 uncultured Dehalococcoidaceae bacterium | reverse complement strand
CTACCAACGGCTTCGGGGACTTCTGGTTCGAAGGGCTGAAAGAAGGCACCTATTCCCTGAAGATTGAGGCCAAAGGCTTTGCTGCCAAGAGCTTTGATAAAATTAGCGTAGAGAAAGATAATAATCTAGGTGACATCCCCTTACTCAAGGGAGGATAAGGACAAGAATCGATAATTATCATACCAACAATCTACTTCGTGCAGGCGGTAACAGTATGTTGATATAGGGGAGTCCCGCCAGATAAAAAAGAATAGAAACTTATGCAAAAGCGTTCCGTTGAGAACGCTAAGACTAGATGATGATAATGGTTTCACAAATTGATACAGACTAGGAGATAACCGAGGTCAGAAATTAGTGGGTGCATTTTTAGTACGGCGACTTCTCGTAGCACTGATAATTGTTTTTATCGTGACTATTATTATCTTCCTGGTGATACGGTTGCTGCCAGGGGACCCGCTTATTATTTTCCTCGGCCAGCAAGGCGGGCAGGTCACCATATCGGAAGAACAACTGGAACTGCTTCGCGAACAGTATGGTCTGAACGACCCCCTGATTACCCAGTATGGTAACTGGTTGTGGGGAATCCTGCGGGGGGATCTGGGTACCTCGATTTACTATCATGAGGACGTGGGCAAGCTCATGGCCGAGCGTTTCCCGGTTACCCTACATATCGGTTTGGTATCGCTGATCGGTTCCAACCTCTTGGGAATCATTTTGGGGATTCTCGCCGCAGTGAGGAGGGGCAAGTGGATAGACTATATCGTTACAACCACGGCCTATATAGGAGTCACAATTCCCCAGTTCTTCATTGCCATCCTCCTAGTGTACTCTGTTGGTCTGAAGCTGGGTTGGCTGCCCATTGCCGGTTATAAACCGCTTAGTGAGGGTCTTTGGGAGAGCACCCAAACAATAATCATGCCCGTCATCTGCTTGGGTTTTCTTTCGCTGGCTGGGGCGGCGCGCATGATGCGGTCGAGCATGCTGGAAATCATCCATCAGGACTATATTCGCACCGCGTGGTCTAAAGGCCTAAGCGGGCGTGCCGTAATATTCAAACATGCTTTGAAAAATAGCCTAATACCCATGGTGACTTTAATCGGTATTGGGGTCGGCATTACCTTCGGGGGTTCGGTTATCGTCGAGCAGATTTTCGCCATACCGGGTGTCGGCAGGCTGCTGGTAACCAGCATTTTCGCCCAGGACTATATTGTCATACAGTCCGGTACATTGGTAATCGCCATAATAATAATCCTGACCAACGTGCTGGTGGATATATCTTACGGATGGCTGGACCCCAGAATAAGGTACAACTAGCAGGAAGTTATTGATGGCAGAGAAAAAAAGTGTTATAACCGATTTCCAAGAAACCCCGCCACGTACTAGCGAGTGGAATCGTGTCCGTAAAGTCTTTCTCCAACGGAAGATCGCGGTTTTCGGTCTGGTCATCCTGGTTTTACTTGTACTGGTAGCCATCTTCGCGGAACTACTGGCCCCATTCGACCCCGTTAAGGGGCACCTAGCGGATTCGCTTAAACCCCCCGGAGCGGAATCTACCTTGAAGCCCGGTTCCCATTACTGGCTAGGCACTGATACCCAGGGCATGGATACATTGAGCCGTCTCATTTTCGGTACCAGGACTGCACTTCTAGTCGGCTTCGTGACCGCGGCGGTCTCGGCGCTCGCTGGTATTATGCTAGGCCTGTTGGCCGGCTATCTCGGCGGATTTGTGGGTGCGTTAATCATGAGGTTGATGGACGCCCTCATGGGCTTCCCGATGCTCCTGTTAGCCCTCTTTATGGCAGCGGTCTTGGGCTCTGGTATTCAGAATGTGATGATTGCGCTGGGCGTCGCCATGTTGCCCGGCTATGCCAGGGTAATGAACGGCCTGACCCTCAGCCTGAAGGAAAACGAGTATATACTCGCGGGAAAGGCGATAGGAGCTACCGATGCCCGCATAATGGTCCGGCATATTTTGCCCAATGCCCTAGCTCCAATGATTGTACTGATAACGATGCAGCTGGGTAATCTTATCTTGGCTGAAGCCGCTCTCAGCTTCCTTGGCATAGGCATCAAACCACCCACGCCTGCTTGGGGAGCCATGGCCAGCAATGGCTACCGTTATTTGGCTTCTTATCCCATGCTTTCATTCGCACCCAGTATTGCCATTATGCTGGTCGCCTTTGCTTTCCAGCTAGTGGGGGACGGCCTCCGCGATGCCCTCGATCCTAGACTTAGAGGATTGTTGTAAGTTGGAGAAAAATATGAATAATGTTTTGGCCAATATCGCAGGGTCAATAACCCTTATGCCCAAATGCGGATATTGCTATGACTTCCGCAAAGACAATTATAGTTGTAGAAAGACCATTTGGTTGGTTCCCCATGTCATAAGATACCGAGAGGGATCTCAAATAATCATTTGGCGCTGCAATTGGGGTAATATCTGTGAATCAGGTTGTATTTATGCCATGGCGAAAGAGAGAAATGAACTCGTACTTACCGATTTAGAGGTGAATAATAAGGCCCCTCATTAATTTTACTTTACATGGCTTTTCGATACATCGGTTACGAGTACGGTAAACCAATGTCCGGTGAGCTGTATACTGAGTGTAATTTCTGGGCGTAATTCATAAATGACATTAAAATGGCATCACCGGAATTATATATTGAATCTCTTCGGTCAATAAAAACCACATAAGCAAAAGCCGAATTTATATCGGGTTTTTTAAAAAAGGGCCTTATGCAATCGGAATAAATTTATCGATAAAATCGAGTAATCCTTGACAAAAACTAGAATTGGTGATAATTTATTAATGGCTCTGGAAATTCAGAGCTATTTGTATTTTTGTAGCGGTTGTCAACTTGATTTTTTAAACGATTTAAACATGATTGGGAAAAAATTAAACATTATTTGTGCCGATTCCAGCTTTGGTAGCCACTTGAAATTTCGAAAATTGACTGTCTAACTCTTAATCATCAGGTTGGAGGTTCGAGTCCTACACGGCTCACCAACGTTCCCTCCGCCGGTCATGGCGTCTTCTTATACAGCTCTCCCCCTTCCGTCACGCATACAGTGGAAAAGTCATATTTAAGACACGAGTGAAAAACGAGGAGAAACTACCAGAAAAAATCAGGGAAAACCCTGATAGCCTTTGTTCGCTAATCAGCTAGTATTCACCAGCAGAATGAAATATAATTTTAAGCAAGTGTATCTGTAAGAAGGAGCATTCCCGTGACATATGTAAAAATCCCGGAACGCATCAGCAGACTCAGCGAACTGGCCAACAGCCTCTGGTGGAGCTGGCACCCGGCGGGAAGGGCCGTCTTCAGGACGCTCGACTACGCCCTCTGGCGACAGAGCGGGCACAACCCGGTCCAGCTGCTCTTCGATGTTAACCGGGAAAAGCTGGAGTCCGCGGCCCGCGACCCTTCTTTCCTGGCTCTATACGATGCCGCCATGGCCACCGTGGACAATGAAAGTAAAGACGGCGGTTCATGGTACGCGACCAGCCATCCCGGCACCATACCGGGACCAGTCGCGTATTTTTCCATGGAGTTCGCCATTCACGCCTCGCTGCCCATCTATGCCGGCGGTCTGGGCGTACTCGCCGGTGACCTGCTCAAAGAAGCCAGCGACCTGGGGATACCGATGGTAGCGGTAGGTTTCATGTACCCCCAGGGCTATTTCCGCCAGCGTATTTCGGCGGACGGCTGGCAGGAAGAGGAATACCAGCAACTGGATTTCAGCAAAGCACCGGTACGCCCTATCCTGTCCCCTACCGGCACGAGATGCCTGGCGGAAGTCAAGCTCAAGAACCGTACGCTGCACATCGGGGCCTGGCAGGTGAACCTGGGGCGCGTAAACCTCTATCTCCTCGATACGAGCCTGGACGAAAACGACCCCCAGGACCGCCAGCTGTCGAGTCGGCTTTACACCGCCGACCGCGAACAGCGCCTGCAGCAGGAAATACTGCTGGGCATCGGCGGGGTACGCGTCCTGCGGACGCTGGGTATCCAGCCGTCCGTCTGGCACGCTAACGAAGGCCACACGGCTTTCATGATGATAGAACGCATCCGGGAAGCAATACTGAAGGGCAAAGGTTTTACCGAGTCGCTGGAAAACGTGCAGAAGAACTCGGTGTTTACCACCCATACCCCCGTCCCGGCCGGCCACGACGTCTTCACCACCGACCTCGTGTCCCAGTATTTCGAGGGCTACTGGCCGTCCCTGGGCATCGGCCGCGAGACTTTTCTCGACCTGGGGCGGAAGAACCTGAGCACCGATGGACATTTCAATATGACCGTTCTCTCGTTGAAGACCTCCGGCTACCGCAACGCCGTCAGCCGACTCCACGGCAGGGTCACGCGCCGCATGTGGTGCGACCTGTGGATGGAATGCCCCGAGGCCGATGTGCCCATCATACATGTTACCAACGGCGTTCACGTGCCCACCTGGGTGGCTTTAGAGAACCGTCAGCTTTACGAAAAGTACCTCGGCAAGGACTGGGTAGACCGGCACGATGAGGTTTCACTCTGGAAGCATATCGATGAAATACCGGACGAGGAGCTCTGGAGGGTCCACCAGCTTTTAAAGAGGAAACTTTTCCACATCGTCCTGGAGCGCGCCCAGATGCGCTGGGCCAGGGGCGAAGCATCGCCGCAGCAAATCCTGGCCATGGGCTCCCTCCTCGACCATGATGCCCTGACGGTAGCCTTCGTGCGGCGTTTCGCGGAATACAAACGCCCGTCGCTCCTGTTCCGGGACATCGAACGCCTGAAAAGAATCGTCAATAACCCTCTGAGGCCTGTCCAGATTATCTTCGCCGGTAAATCGCATCCGGCGGACACCGCATCCAAAATACTCCTCCAGCGCGTGCATAACATGACCCGCGACCGCGTCTTCCAGGGTCGGATAGCCTTCCTGGAGGACTATGATATGCGACTTGCCAGATACCTGGCGCAGGGCGTGGACGTCTGGCTGAACACCCCCCGCCGCCTTCAGGAAGCCTCCGGGACGAGCGGCATGAAATCCGTCCTCAACGGCGTGCTGCACATGAGCGTGCCGGACGGCTGGTGGCACGAAGCCTTTGACGGTGATAACGGCTGGGCTATCGGCGACGATTTGATAAAAAGCAACAGCGAGGAAGAGGACAAATCAGACGCCGAAACCCTTTATAGCCTCCTTGAGGAGAAGGTGGTACCCCTTTATTACGACCGTAACCGGAGCGGCGTGCCGGAGGCCTGGATTGCCATCGTAAAAAAATCGATACAGTCTATCGTGCCGGTGTTTTCCGCGCGGAGAATGCTCAAGGAATACTGCGAGAAAATGTACCTGCCGGCAGCCAAGCCCTGATGATTCGGGTCGATTTCAAGGCCGTACCCGTATTAACTCTACTTATGTAGTGGAGCTTCACCATTTCCGTAAACTATCGGGACAGGTTATAATTGATTAGATGGACAGTTGCAGGACCAGACGATGAAATCAGAAGATAGCCGCTACCGGATTATCATCGAGAATGTCAGCCCGGAGGTTGACGGCGGCCGTTACCCGGCCAAAAGCACCGCGGGCGACACGATCGATGTCGAGGCGGACATCTACGCCGACGGGCACGATGCCCTTTCTGCCCGTATACTCTACCGGCGCCGAAATGAGCCCGGCTGGACGGAGACCCCCATGCGGCACCTCGGCAACGACCACTGGCACGGCGCTTTCACCGTCCCCGAGACCGGCGAGTACATATTTACAATCATCGCATGGGTCGACCGCTATAAAACGTGGTGCCGGGACATCAAGAAACGTATTAAAGCCGCCCAGGAAGAAATGGAGCCGCATTTTTCCGCGGGAGCCCGGTTGTTACAGGAAATAACCAGGCACGCCGCCGCGCCCGACCGCAAGGTATTGGCCGGGTGCGCTGATACGCTGAACTCCTGGCGGGTCACCCAGGATAAAAAAATAGAGCTGGCTTTGAGCGAAGACATCAAACGTCTCATGGAGGCATACGATAGCCGTCTCTACGCCGTGACTTACCCGAAGGAACTGATAGTATCCGTCGACCGCGAAAAAGCCGGCTGCAGCACCTGGTACGAGATGTTCCTCCGCTCCACCTCCTCCGTCCCCGGGCGGCACGGCACTTTTAAAGATTGCGAAGCCCGTTTGCCCTACGTCGCCGGAATGGGCTTCGACGTGCTGTATTTTCCCCCTATCCACCCGGTAGGGCTGACCGACCGCAAAGGGAAAAACAATATCCTCCCGGCGCAACCGGGCGACCCCGGCACGCCCTGGGCTATCGGCTCCAAGGAGGGCGGTCACAAAGCCATCAATCCCGAGCTGGGCACCCTGGACGATTTCCACCATCTCGTGGCTAAAGCGAAAGAATATAATATCGATATAGCGCTGGACCTTGCTTTCCAGTGCTCGCCGGACCACCCTTATGTCAAAAAACACCCGGAATGGTTCCTCTGGCGGCCTGACGGCACCGTGCAGTACGCCGAAAACCCGCCCAAGAAATACCAGGACATCTACCCGCTCAACTTCGAGACGGAAAACTGGAAAGAGCTCTGGGAGGAGCTCAAGAGCATCGTCGTTTACTGGGCGGAGCAGGGCGTCCGCATCTTCCGCGTGGACAACCCTCATACCAAGCCGTTCCAGTTCTGGGAGTGGCTGATTCCGGAGGTCAAAAAAGACTACCCGGACATAATATTCCTCTCCGAAGCGTTTACCCGTCCCAAGGTCATGTACCACCTGGCGAAGCTGGGTTTTACGCAGTCGTATACCTATTTCACGTGGCGCAACTATAAACGCGATATCACCGAATATATGCTCGAGCTGACGCAGACGCCGGTGAAAAGCTTCTTCCGGCCCAACTTCTGGCCCAATACACCGGATATTCTTCATGAGTACTTACAGAAAGGCGGGAAAGCGGCCTTCATGACACGCCTGGTGCTGGCGGCTACCTTGAGCGCCAACTACGGAATTTACGGTCCCGCTTTCGAGCTCACGGAAAATACCCCCAAAGAGCCCGGTAGCGAGGAATACGTGTACTCGGAAAAGTATGAAATCAAGCGCTGGGACATCGACAGGCCGGACAGCCTTAAAAATTTCATCAGCCGCGTCAACCGCATCCGACGGGAAAACATCGCTCTCCGGCGTAACCGCAACCTCTGGTTCAACGCCACCAATAACGAGCAGTTGATATGTTACAGCAAGCATACCGATGACCTGTCCAATATCATACTGGTGGTCGTTAACCTCGACCCGCATAATGTCCAGGCCGGCACGGTGAACGTGCCCCTGAAAGCCTGGGGGTTCGACGCTGAAAAACCCTACCGGGTCCACGACCTCTTGAGTGACGAGTATTATTCCTGGCACGGCGAGTGGAACTACGTGGAGCTTAAATCCGATACCCGCCCCGCCCATATTTTCCGTTTTATGGACCTCACTCCCCTGCCGCGTAAAGAGGAGGACTTTGACATCGACCCCGAAAAAGGGCAATAATCCTTAAAAAATGATAGATTCAAAAGGGGATAATAGCGGCCCGCTCTGGTATAAAGACGCCATCATCTACGAACTGCACGTGCGCTCCTTTTTTGACAGCAACTCTGACGGCGTGGGGGACTTAGCGGGACTTATAAATAAGCTGGACTATCTCGAAGACC
This sequence comes from uncultured Dehalococcoidaceae bacterium, assembly GCA_964467135.1. Taxonomy (GTDB): domain Bacteria; phylum Chloroflexota; class Dehalococcoidia; order Dehalococcoidales; family RBG-16-60-22; genus JBFYTX01. The sequence goes on along the minus strand of CAYXOZ010000014.1, from coordinate 11,391 downwards.
TCGGCGTCAACGCGGTCTGGCTGCTGCCATTCTATCCTTCACCCCTGAAGGATGACGGTTACGATATCTCAGATTATTTAAACGTTTTACCGACCTACGGCACGATAGCCAATTTCAAGGGCTTTATCGAAGCGGCGCACCGCCGTGGCATCCGCGTCATCACCGAGCTGGTCATCAATCACACCTCCGACCAGCATCCCTGGTTCCAGCGGGCCAGAAAAGCGGCGAAAGGAGGCCGCTACCGCGATTTTTACGTGTGGAGCGATACCCCGGAAAAATACCGGGATACCCGGATTATCTTCACCGATAGCGAGAAGTCCAACTGGACGTGGGACCCGGTGGCGCAGCAATATTACTGGCACCGCTTTTACTCCCACCAGCCGGACCTCAACTTCGATAACGAAGAAGTTAAGCAGGCTATTTTTAAAGTGATGGATTTCTGGCTGAAAATGGGGGTCGACGGCCTGCGCGTGGACGCCGTGCCCTACCTCTATGAACGCGAGGGGACAAGCTGCGAGAATTTACCCGAAACGCACGCGTTCGTCAAGGAGCTGCGGCGGCATTTCGATGAACATTTCGGGGACCGCATGCTCCTCGCCGAAGCCAACCAGTGGCCGGAGGACACCGTGGCCTATTTCGGCAAGGGCGACGAGTTTCACATGGCTTTCAACTTCCCCGTGATGCCCCGGCTCTTCATGGCGCTACGCATGGAAGACCGCTTTCCTATCATCGACATCATCCGGCAGACCCCCCCGATACCTGAAGAGTGCCAGTGGGCCCTGTTCCTGCGCAACCATGACGAGCTTACCCTGGAGATGGTGACCGACGAAGAGCGGGACTACATGTACCGCGCCTACGCTCCCGACCCCGCCGCCCGCCTTAATCTCGGGATACGCCGCCGGCTGGCGCCACTCCTCGGTAACGACCGCCGGAAAATAGAGCTGATGAACGGTCTCCTCTTTTCCCTCCCCGGCACGCCGGTCATTTACTACGGGGACGAAATAGGCATGGGAGATAATTATCATCTCCACGACCGCAACGGCGTGCGCACCCCGATGCAATGGAGCCCGGAACGCAACGGCGGCTTTTCCACGGCCGACCGACGAAAACTCTATTTACCACCCATCCCCGACCCGGCGTACCACTATAAAGTCGTCAACGTGGAAAACCAGTCGAAGAACCCTGACTCTCTACTGTGGTGGATGAAACGGCTCATCACCCTGCGCAAGCATTACAATACCTTCGGGCGCGGCCGCATTGAGTTCCTCGAGCCGGAAAACCATAAAGTGCTGGCTTATCTACGGCAGGACACGGGCGAGACCATCCTGGTGGTGGCCAATCTCTCCCACCTGGCGCAGCAGACACACCTCGATCTTTCCCGCTTCAAAAGCTATCACCCGGTCGACCTCTTCGGCCGAGTGGAGTTCGATACTATCACGGATGATAAATACTGCTTTACCCTCAGCCCCTACTCCTTTTACTGGTTCGAACTGGAGCCGGAAAGAGAAGAACTAACAAGCCCGCCGTTAGCGACCGGCGTTCCAGCCAGAGACGTGCCGGAGCTGAAACACACTGAAGAAAGCCTATTCGGCAAGAAAGAAAACCGGTATATTTTAGAGGCGGTCCTCCTGGATTATGTCAAGGGGCGGCGCTGGTTCCGCGGCAAAGCGCGCGAGGCCTGGGCGGCGGAAATCCAGGATATCGTGCCCATGCACTTTAACGACTCTACCGCTTATATCACCTTGCTGGAAGTCGAATACCCAGAAGGAGAGCCGGAGACATACGTCATCCCCCTGACAACCGCTGCCATGGGGAAGGGCGCTGGGATAATCGAAAAGTATCCGGACGCCATCATCGCCCGGCTGACGCAACACGGCGAAAACGGTAAAAGAGTCCTCTACGACGCCATGGTTGATAGTGAGTTTAACTCTTCTCTGCTCAACGCGGTGCAACACCGACGAGTTTTTAAAAGCGAGGCCGGTGAAATTACGGCAGAACCCACCAAATACATGGACAGCGTTACCGGTGAGGCAATAAACCTGGAGCCCACACCGATAAAAGCGGAGCAAAGCAACACCTCGATTATCTACGGAAACCGGCTGGTCTTTAAACTTTTCCGGGTCCTCGAGGATGATATCAACCCTGAAGTGGAAATAGGCAAATTTCTAACCGAAAATTCTCCTTTCGCCAATATCGCTCCGGTGGCCGGCTCGATAGAATACCGGAGCGGACAATCCCGGCCGGCCAGCCTGGGCATCTTACAGGGCTTTGTCCCCAACGAAGGAGATGCCTGGCAATATACTCTTAACACCCTGGAGCGGTATTTCGAGCTGGTACTGGCACACCCCACCGTGGAGGCCCCGCCCATCCCGTTCCAATCGCTGCTCGCCCCGCCGAAAGAGCCGCCCTTGCTGGTCAAAGAAACGATTGGAAGCTACATTGCCTCGGCGCGACTGCTCGGGCAGCGCACCGCCGAGCTGCATATCGCCCTGGCTTCCGGCACAGATGATACGGATTTCATACCGGTGCCGTATAATTTCACGTACCAGGCATCTTTATACCAGTCGCTACGGGGAGCCGCCGTGCAAACGTTTCAGTTTTTAAGAGAACGCCTCCCGTTCCTTGCCGCGGAAATGCAAAGGGAAGCGCGCGCCGTCCTGGACCTGGAAAAAACCATCATCGACCGGTTTAGTCTGTTCCGCCGTGAAAAAATCGAAGCGGCGCGTATCCGCTGCCACGGCGATTATCACCTCGGGCAGGTGCTCTACACTGGCAAGGACTTCGTGATCATCGATTTCGAGGGCGAGCCAGCGCGGCCGCTGGGCCAGCGGCGCTTCAAGCGTTCGCCGCTCCGGGACGTCGCCGGTATGATACGGTCCTTCAACTATGCGGCCTATACCGCGCTGGCGAAACAGACATCGCTGCGGAACAAAACGGAAAATGCTTTGCCCCGCCTCAGCCACTGGGCACAGTACTGGTACACCTGGGTCAGCGCGGTGTTCCTGAACACCTACCTGGACGTTATGAAGGAGACCAGCCTCCTGCCGAAAAACCCGGACCACCTGAAAATACTCCTCGATGCTTTCCTGCTGGAAAAAGCCATCTACGAGGTCGGCTACGAACTCAACAACCGGCCGGACTGGCTGAAGGTGCCCCTCCAGGGCATCATGCAAATATTAAAGACGGAGCACTGACGATGACGCCGCGAAACAGTGAGCGACCACGACCATCAGCCAAAAAAACCGCGCCACAGGGTAAACAGGACGCTGCTTTTCTTTCCGACTTTGATATCTATTTATTCAACGAAGGCAACCACGATAAACTTTATGACAAGCTGGGCGCCCACCCGCTGACTAAAGACGGTGTCACCGGGACGTACTTCGCGGTGTGGGCGCCGAACGCCCGCAACGTGAACGTTATCGGTGATTTCAACGGATGGGACAGGACCAGCCACCCCCTCCAGCCCCGGGAAAAGTCCGGCATCTGGGAGGGGTTTATCGGGGGCGTCAGCGCCGGCAGCGTCTATAAATATTATATCGTCTCGCAATATCACGACTATACCGTCGAGAAAGCCGACCCCTTTGCCTTTTACGCCGAGACCCCCCCGAAGACGGCATCGATTGTCCGCGACCTCGAATACAACTGGGGGGACGGGACCTGGATGCAGGAACGCCGCGAGCGTAGCAAACTGGATGCTCCCATGTCTATTTACGAGGTCCACCTCGGCTCCTGGCGGCGTGTCCCCGAAGAAACTAACCGCCCGCTGACCTACCGGGAGATAGCCCCCCGGCTGGCCCGGTACGTCAACCAGATGGGCTTTACGCACGTCGAGTTCCTGCCCGTGATGGAACACCCTTTTTACGGCTCCTGGGGCTACCAGACGACCGGCTACTTCGCGCCGACGAGTCGGTACGGGACGCCGCAGGACTTCATGTACCTCGTCGATTACCTGCACCAGCATGGCATCGGCGTTATCCTGGACTGGGTGCCCTCCCACTTCCCCAACGACCAGCACGCGCTGGGCTTCTTCGACGGCACGCACCTCTACGAACATAAAGACCCCATCCTGGGCGTCCACCCGGAGTGGAACAGCTACCTTTTCAACTACGGCCGCGACGAGGTGAGGAGCTTTCTAAAAAGCAGCGCGCTCTTCTGGCTGGACAAATACCACGCGGACGGCCTGCGCGTCGACGCCGTGGCGTCCATGCTTTACCTGGACTACGGGAGAAAAGACGGCGAGTGGCTGCCCAATAAACATGGCGGACGGGAAAACCTGGAAGCGATTGCCTTCCTCAAGCAGTTTAACGAGACAGTCTACAGCGAAAAGCCGGACGTCCAGACCATCGCCGAGGAGTCCACCGCCTGGCCGATGGTCTCGCGGCCGACTTATGCCGGCGGGCTGGGCTTCGGGTTGAAGTGGGACATGGGCTGGATGCACGATACCCTGGTCTATATCACCCGCGACCCCGTTTACCGCCGCTATCACCAGAACGACCTCACCTTCCGCATGGTCTACGCCTTTACGGAAAACTATACGTTGCCCCTCTCGCACGACGAGGTCGTCTACGGCAAAGCCTCGCTGCTGTCCAAGATGCCGGGGGACAACTGGCAGAAGTTCGCTAACCTCCGGCTGCTCTTCGGCTACATGTACGCGCAGCCGGGGAAAAAGCTCATCTTCATGGGCGGTGAGTTCGGCCAGTGGCGGGAATGGTCACACGAAGAAAGCCTGGAATGGCACCTGCTACAGTACCAGCCGCATTCCGGGCTCCAGCAGTGGGTGACCGACCTCAATCGCCTTTATCGCAACCAGCCGTCTTTATACCAGATAGATTTCGACCCCGCCGGTTTCGAGTGGATCGATACCAGCGATTTCCAGCACAGCGTCATCAGCTTCATCCGTAAAGGCTTTGCCCCAGACGATGTGATTATGGCGGTGTGCAACTTTACCCCGGGGACGCTCTTTAACTACGAAATCGGCGTGCCGCTGGCGGGGGACTGGACAGAAATACTGAACAGCGACAATGTTAAATACGGCGGCAGCGGCCAGGGCAATCCCAATCCCCTGACGGCATCAGGTGGCGGCAGGCACGGCCGGCCTTATTCTCTGACCCTAACGATACCGCCGCTGGCGGTGATTTTCCTGCGTAGGCTGGATGTAAATAAGTAACCGCGAAAACTAGCCTCACCCCTTGCCCCTCTCCAGCCTGTCTCAATGTGCCAGCCGTAGTATTTTCTGGCTGGAGAGGGGAGTATGAGAGAGAGGGGGGCGAAGCCCCTCTCATAATATCTCCCCCTCTTAAACAATATATATCTCGCTTCTTGCTAATAAACCTGTTTGAGAGGGGGTAAGGGGGTGAGCATAGATAACATACGGGGACAAAAGGAACTTATTGCACCCTTATTAAAAGCTCTTTACCTAAAGAGACGAAATTACTCACCCACTCCTGCGCCGTTCCTTCGTTATTTTCGGCTTTTTGCTTGAATTGAGGATAGACATCCGTCATCATGCCCCAAA
>CAYXOZ010000014.1:0-5776 GCA_964467135.1 uncultured Dehalococcoidaceae bacterium | reverse complement strand
ACCTGCACCGGCTCGGGGCGGGAAAGCTCATCGAAGTACCAGCCGCAGGATGTGTACATCAGCATGGCATGACGCTCCATTTCCAGCAGCTTCAGCGCCGTAATTCTTTCTTCCGCGTTCAGCGCATGGTTAGCGTACTGGCCAAAGAAACGGTCGAAGCTTTCCGGGGAGCGGTCGAGGATGACATCGATATAGTCGTCGCGGGCTGCCCAGGGGTCTTTAAGTAATCGACCGGCCTTTTCCTCGAATTTTCCGGCCAGGCCATCGCGAAGCCAGTCGAAGGCGTTACGGAGAGGCGTCCGCCATTTCTGATTCCAGTCCGGGTGGTGACCGGCTCCGACGGTATCGCCGCAATCGCTCCACCAGCGGTCGACACCGTGGACGCAGCTCCAGGATGTCTTTTCGATAATCTCCGCTTCGTGGGCGGGGGGATATTTCTCAAGGAACTCACCGTAGTTGGTGAGATGCGCTGCTTTGTCGTCTTCGATACGTTGCAGGGCATAAGCCAGCGCCATGTCCGCGAAGCGGTGGTGGTGCCCGTAATTTTCGCCGTCGGTGGCGATGTGCACAAGCTGCGCGCTCTTCTTATCAGAGAACGCGCCGACGAGCCTTCTGGCGAAGTTATCGCCGTTTTTCAAAATATCCTGGAACGATACGGCATTGGATATCGGGCCGTTATAAAAGAAGATGTTAATCAAACGGCCCGAGGGAAGGTTGACCAGGTAGGCCCGGGTAGTATCGATACCGCCGCCACTAACGCCTTTCCAGCCCGAAGCGCCGACGCGGCGCGACCGCCCGGCCTGGTGCGGCGCCAGGACAGTAAATCTGATGCCGAGCTCGGCCAGGATATCCAGCGTCTCTAAATCCACGGCGGTCTCCGGCAGCCACATGCCCTCCGGTCGCCGCCCGAAGCGGTATTCAAAGTCACGGATGCCCCATTTTACCTGGCTGAGCCGGTCGCGGTGGTTAGCCAGCGGCATGATCAGGTGGTTATAAGCCTGAGCCAGCGCCGAGCCGTGCCCGGAATAGCGTTTTTGACTTTCCCGGTCCGCCTCGATAATCGCCCGGTAAGTAGCGGGGTCGCCCTTTTCCATCCAGGCGAGGAGCGTTGGGCCGAAATTAAAGCTCATGCGGGCGTAATTACTCACGACGCGGCTGATATAGCCTTCGCCGTCAAGGATACGCGAAGCGGCATTGGGCAGGTAGCACTCGGCGGTGACCCTTTCATTCCAGTCGTGGTAAGGGTAAGCCGAGTCCTGCTGCTCGACGTATTCCAGCCAGGGATTTTCGCGGGGCGGCTGGTAAAAGTGCCCGTGAATACAGATATAACGGTCCATCTTAAGAGCGGCGACCCCGCTTTCTCAGCGCGTCTATTTTCTCTAGAATATCACGAACTTCCTTCATACGGCAAAACTCCTCCAGACTATATCGGGCTTTGCCCCGCCAAGAGGGGTATTTATCTCCGGTGCCCGGCACGTTCTGCGACCGCGTTTCCTGCCAAAGGTCCTCGAGGTTTACCAGAATGACACGAGCGGGGCTGGTGCTGAGGAAGTCCAGGCATGCCTGTAAAGCAGCGCGCGCGCCAGTATCAATTTTTGGCAGGAATTTCATTTTTTGCAGGCTTCTGGCGAGGGCGGATTTCACGCTCCGGCGCGTCCTGGTTTCCTTCCTTACTGCTCTGGCAGGCAACAGCCCCAGGCTTTCCTTTACCGGGATATCCACACCCTGCCAGAAAGCGGCGAAAGTGGGCATATCATGAGTGTTCAGGCTGGCGACCGCCTTCGCGGGGGGACGGCGTATTGTATCTTTATCCGCCAACTCGTAGTACAGGATATACATGCGCCACAGCCCGTGCCGCAGCATGGCCGGACGAACGTAGGACGGTACAATACCCAGGTCTTCCCCGACGATGACGGTGCGACTGCGATGAGATTCGAGCGACAGTAGCGCATAAAGCTCTTCAGCATGATAGCGTACATAAACGCCTTGGCCGGCATCAAGCCCCTGCGGAAGCCAGAATAGCCGGTGCAGCCCCATGACGTGGTCGATGCGCAGCATGTCGGCGTACTTTAGATTATGTCTGAGGTAGTCGATTACATAACGGTAGTGCCCGTCCCTGATTTTCTCCGGGTGGAGAGGCGGAAAACCCCAGTCCTGCCCCCCGGTAAAGACGGCGTCCGGCGGTGCCCCGGCCCGTGCGCCAGAGGCGAAAATATCCCGGTGACGCCACACATCGTAACCGTCCGGGTGGACGCCCACGGGCAAGTCGAAATAGAGCTTTACGCCCTTGCGACGAGCGCCCTCTGAAAGCGCCCGGACCTGCTGCTGCGCCAGCCACTGCGCATAGACGTGATAGTCTCTGGTTTCTTTATCGAAGTCCCCTGCCCGTATTGAGCCATCGCGGAGTCGCTGCGGCCAGTCATGATAAGTTGTACCCCGCCTCTCCATGACCGCCCGGAAACGGGCGTATTCTTCCGCTACCGGATGGTCGCGGGTGAAGCGCCTGAACTCTTCAAGGCGAGGGCCCGACGTATTTACGAAACACCGGCAGAGCTCTGCCATGACCCGGCGTTTCAACGACATTATGCGGCGATAGTCCACCATCGACTCTTTCTGGCGTTCCTTGACTTCCTCCCGGAAAGACGCCGACGCCGCCAGTGACCGGGCTGACTCACAATCATTAAATTCCGGTACTCTAGTTATGTCAACAAAAAACTCGTTCCAGAGCAGGCGGCTTACCGGGGCGTAGGGACTTGGCTCGAAAGGCTTATCGAGGAAGACCGGCAGTAAAGGGAGCGTCGCCACGACGTTTCCTCCCATTTCCCCTACCCAGTCGACCATTTTCTCCAGACCAGGATAATCGCCGCTGCCCCACCCGTCCTGTCTCCGCAGAGCGTAAAGCGGCAGGAAAGTTCCCCATTCTTTATCGCCCTTCGCATCCGCGTACGCGCTCACCGGCGCGGAGATTATCATGGTTTCAGCGGATTTGTCTTTTACCTGTATAAACAATTTGTGATAGCCGTGGGGCAATTTTTGCGGCAGCGTTATTGTCCTCGTCACATACCGCAGGCCTTCAATTTCCGTGCTCTCTTCCGCCCCCGCCGGCACTTTAAATTCGCGGCTTTCACCGGATTCCAGGACAAGTCGGCCGGCAATGTCATTATCGGCAAAGTTTGCGGGAAGGCGAACGATAACGACCGGCGGTCCGCCGTCCCAGGCGACCGTGACGGGCTCCATGATTCGTCGAGAGAGGGCTTGCCGGCGTTCGCGTAATGCCGAAGGGACGTCATTTAACGAGGCGACGGGCGCGCCCAGGGCCTTTAAAGCCCCCAGCAGGCTTGCCACGGACGCTTGCCGGCGTTGGCGATGTAAGCCGTAATAGGCAGTCTGGATATTATAAAGACGGGCAAGCTCTAAAAGGCTGGCAGCGGGTTTGTTGTCACTCATTATTTAAGCTATTTTAACATATCTTCTGATGGGACATAACTTAACCTTAGCTTGAGAGTGGTGGAAGCCCACTCTCAAGGTGTGAGCGAGCAAATCAACTCAAGGATCGAGTATCGCCCGCAGGTATTACTTACCCGTTATCGGGTGTTTAAAGTGATAGGGGACATTGCCCATGAAAAACGGGTAAGGGTGGAAAGCTGAAGGCGGGGCATCGGCGTCAGGCAGACCCATCCAGCCCATTAGCGGCAGGTCAAGCCAGCCGTCTTCGACGGGAGAACAGAAGGTGTTGTTCCAGTGTAACTTGCTGAATAGCCACTTACCGTTTTCTTTGACATATTTGTTTTCGTAATAGCCGTGCAGATACTCCTGTCTGGGATAAGCCCCGTAAGGCTTAGCTTCGAAAAGCCAGGTCTGCCACCTGCCATTAGCCGATTTTCCGTCCGGCGAGACATCCACCACGCCGCCGATTTGCATTACGATAAATTGCATCCAGGGAGGCGACTGCCTCGGTTTGCCACCGCCGGCGAACATGTCCCAGAAGATGCGCCGGATACCTTTCTTACCGTAAAACACACCGTGGTCGGCGATTTCCACGGACTCGGCGTTGTCCGAAAAAATATCGACGATTTCCGCCCACATGTTGTTATCGAAGTAATATCCGTATTTCTTTTGCAGATGCTCGATTTCCTGGATGTCCTCCTGAAGTTGTACTTGCTTCTCAAGCTCTTCAATATTCATGGTTCACCACCTCGTAAAGCATTATTCGCCGGTGACCGGGTGCTTAAAAGGATAAGGCACGTGATAGCCGGAGGGGTAGGGATGATAAGCGGTGGCCGGGGCATCGGCGTGGGGAAACGGAGTGTCCGATAGCCTGGGGACTTTGAGGAAGCCCCTCTCGTAGGAGGTCCAGTAGATGAGATTCCAGTGGAGCTTCTGGAAGTACCATTTCCCGTTTTCCTTGATATATATATTGTTATAAACACCGAACTCCCAGGTCTGCTTTTTCGTGCCGCCAAACGGACGGCACTCGAAAGCCGGAGTGTACCAGCGACCGGTGGCAGTCTTACCGTCCGGAGCGATATCAATAACGCCCTGCGACTGCATGATTTCGAAGAACATCCAGCCGGGGCGCTTCATGCCCACCATGCCGGCGTACATCCGGTTGACGCCTTCTTTCCCCCGGAACACGCCATGGTCGGTAATCTCCACCGACTCCGTGTTCTCGGAAAAAAGGTCGATTACTTCCTGGTACATTGATGTATCGAAGTAATAACCGTATATACGCTGGAGATTTTCAATGGCCTGGATATCTTCCAGCAAAGTCACGCGTTCTTCCAGTTCTCTCAGATTCATCGCCGATAGCCTCTATTTGCCGGTAATGGGGTGTTTAAAGTGAACGGGGAAATGATACCCGAACGGATAGGGTCGCCATGTTGTAGGGGGAGCGTCCGGCGGCACTTCCGCGCTGGGGCCGTGGTGGCCGACCACCGGGGTCTTCAGCCAGCCGTCTTCATAGGGAGTGCGGAAATTCAGGAAGAAGTGGAGCTTCTTGATCTTCCACTTGCCGTCTTCCTTAATGTATTCGTTCTCGTAGATGCCATGCGCCCAGAGCTGGCGTAGTTCACCTTCGTGGAGGGACAGCGTCGGGCGGGCTTCCACGAAAAATCCGTACCAGCGTCCCTTGGCATTTTTACCGTCCGGGTCGACGGTAACGACGCCCTGGATCTGCATGCCGATGGACATATAGCCCACCCTGGGTTTGGCATCTTTGCCCCCCTTGAGGAGGTCGATGTAATACCGCCTTACGCCCTGCTTGCCCTTAAAGACACCGTAGTCGCACTCCTCGACGGACTCGGCATTATCGCTGAAGAGGTCGACCACCTTTTCCCACTCTCCGTAGTCGCAGTAGTAGCCGTAGATTCTCTGAAGCTTCTCAATTTGCTTGATGTCTTCAAGGCGTTGAATCCTTTTTTGCAGTTCTTCCAGTGTAGCCATACAAGACCTCCTTTTGAAAATTCAACTTATTATATCTAGATCGAGAGGCAATAGCAAGGTGAAAATAGCCATGTTTTGTTTGATTACGCAGGAAAAGGGCTGTTTGCTTATGGTTGATTCTCTATACTCACCCCCTTAATCCCCCTCTCAAACAGGATTTTCTGCCATAATATTTTTTCCTTTGTCTGAGAGGGGGAGGAATAGAAAGAGGGGCTTCGCCCCTCTTAAACGCCCTATTTTAGTGCCAGTCTTTAGAGGCCGGCACTTTCTCCAGGGCGGCGGTAAAGGCCTCGACATCATTGATGACCACGTTGCAGGTGCCCTCCCGCCGGGT
>CAYXOZ010000013.1:7059-19076 GCA_964467135.1 uncultured Dehalococcoidaceae bacterium | reverse complement strand
TGCGGATTTTAAAGCTGATTTACCATAAATCAAAAAACAAATCCTGAAGCTGCTTAGCTTCGGAATACTCCAAAAAAGATTAAAATAAAAAAACAAATAACAAATCCTTTAAAGCTTTTACTCCCCCCCCTATAAACACCGAGACCCCCGTCTCCGGGGGCCTCAGCTAATTGCTAACAGCTAATCGCTAGTTGCTAACAGCTACCTACGGCCACAGCGCCTTCGCCACGTCGTTCAGCCCCAGTTCGAGCAGCGCTTTCTTGCTCGGCTTGCCCGTCTTCGGGTCCCACCCCATCGCCTCGTAGTACTCCCGGGAAAGCTCGTCCGGGTCGAGCGTCGCTCCCGCCCGCGGCCCCACCTTCTTCGGCGGCCGGCCCAGCATCCGGTCGTGGTGCTTCCACGGCGTCTTGATGCCCTCCCGCACGTTGAACGCCTGCTTCATCGCCTCGATGCGCATCCCCGTCTTGACCAGCTCCTCCAGCGTGACGTCCCAGCCGGTTATTACCCGGAAAGCCTCGACCAGGTCCTTGATGTGCACGTAAGCGTCCCCGATGACGATCATGCAGACGCCGGCGGCGTTATAGGCCTGTGTGATGCCCATGCCGACCTTATGCGGGACGCCCCGACCCTTCAACGAGCGACGGTCGTACTCCGGCAGCGAGCCCTCCGGCAGCGGTCCTTCCCCACCCTGGGTGTGCCGACCCGGCGTCGGGTTGGCCCCGTAGCCGATAGCGAAGTTGATGCCCCCGCGGGAGTCATGCGCCGGGTATTCCTCCCCGCCGATGTGTATGGCGTACTTCTCCGACCCCTTCCCGATTTTCTCCGCGGCTATTTTGACTCCGTCCGCCAGTATGTCCCCGATACCCTCCCTCTTCCCGATTTTTTCCGTCAGCGCGATGATGGCCTTCGGGTCGCCCCACTTCAGCTCCATCCCGAGGTCTTTTTTCGTGAGTATGCCCTTTTCATAGCATTCCATCGCGAAGGCCACGCAGGCCCCCGCCGATATCGTGTCCAGCCCGTACCGGTTGCAGACATCGTTGGCTTTGATAATCGATATCAGGTCGTTGTTGAGCAGATTGCTCCCGTACATTGCCAGCGTCTCGTACTCCGGCTTGTGGGCGTGCTCATCATAGGTAAACTCGCCAGTCGTGTTAGGTTTCATGATGCCGCCGCAGCCGATGGGGCAGTGCCAACACCCGTATTTCCTCACCTGTTGGGCTTTGACCGGCTCCCCGCTGATGTCTTTGAACTTGGGGAAGTCGATTACCGCCACGCCGTCCCAGTTCTTGCAGGGGGCGTCATCGCTCTCGGCGCTCATATTAAAGAGGAAAGACGTTCCAAAAGCCCCGATCATCTGTGAGCGCGGGTTCATGTTCGCTACGTGCCTCTTGCGCATCTCTTTGGAAGCGGCCTCATCGGCAACCGGTATTTTCATGTTGCCTTTGATCGCTATCGCCTTGAGCTTTTTCGAGCCCATCACCGCCCCCAGCCCCGAGCGTCCCGCCGCCCGGCCCTTGTTGTTCATGACCGCAGCGATGAGGCTCAGTTTCTCTCCGGAAGGCCCGATGCAGGCGACCTCCAGCTCTTTACCGTGCTTTTCGCGCAAGATGTCCTGCGTGTCGAAGGTATCCTTGCCCCAGAGGTCGCCGGCGTCTTTCAGTTCGGCTTTGCCGTTATCGATAAGGAGATACATCGGTTTGGGAGAAATCCCGGTGCAAAATACCGCGTCATATCCGGCGAATTTCAGGTAAGGCCCTACGTTGCCGCCGGAGTTGGCGTCGCCCCAGCCTCCTGTCCGCGGCGATTTCCCCACCATAACGTATCGCGAACCCCCCATAGCGTCCGTGCCGGTCAGCACTCCGGTGACCAGTCCTAGGATGGCGTCCGGGCCGAGCGGGTCAACCCCGGCTTTCTGCCGACTGAACAGTATCCTGGCGCCTAGCCCGTACCCGCCCAGGAAATCCCTCATCGTCTTCTCATCGAGTGGTTCATCTTTTAGTTGTTTTTTGGAAAGGTCTACCCACAATACCTTCCCCATGAAGCCGTGTGCCATGACGGTGTCCTCCTTGAAATTAGAAATATCACTGGCTGCCAGTACCAGCTTACAATGCGTTTTTAACAAATGTCAAATACCCTGTTTTTGTTCGTAAGCCAAACGTAAGATGTATCATATGTGTTAGAACAAATATTCCATGGATTAGCGTCGTGTTTGACATCCTGTGAAAAGGGAGTTAACATAGCTTCGAGGATTGAAGGAGGCAATACATGTCACCCGTGCTTAAAGATAAAGTTGCCATCATTACCGGGGCGGGGCGCGGCCTGGGGAAAGCCTTCGCGTTGAGGTTCGCTGCGGAGGGCGCCAGGCTGCTCCTGCCCGATATCAGTTTGGAGCGCGCCCGGAACACCGTTAAGGAAATTAAATCGATGGGTGGCGAGGCGGCCGCTATGTTGACGGATATCTCCGACGAAAAATCTGTTCAAAAAATGGCTGACGAGGTCATGCGTCTTTACGGTAGAGTGGATGTCCTGCTGAATAACGCCGCCCTTTACTACGGTGTTGAACGGCGTCCCTGGGACGCCTGGACCGTCGCCGACTGGGACCGCATGTTCGAAATTAACGTGCGGGGGACCTATCTCTGCTGCAAAGCTATCGCTCCCCTTATGGTCAAGGCCGGCAAAGGTAAGATTATCAATATCGCCTCGGACGTCTTCCTGCTGCCCGGTTCCGTCGGCCTGATGGCTTACGCCGTCAGCAAGGCCGCGGTTTACGGCCTTACGCAAGCATTGGCACGCGCCCTGGGGCCTTCCGGCATCAACGTTAACAGCATCGGGCCCGGCTTTACGGCCACGGAAGCCAGCCTGGGACAGGACGGCAATAAGGGCGCCTTCGAAGGCACTATTGCCGGGCAGTCTCTCAAGCGCCGCGAAGAACCGTCCGACCTCCCGGGCACTGCGGTATTTCTGGCCTCAAATGACTCGGATTTCATGACCGGCCAGTTCCTCATGGTCAACGGCGGGCATGCGATGGTCTAAATTGTCGATACCGCCAGGTCTTATTTCCGCCTGTTCCCGGCTACCGCCAGCGGCGCCACCGCCAACCACAGCGTAATCGTTATCAGCATGGATTTAACATAGGTTATCGACGCTATACCGAAGTCCGGGGCAATGGCTCCCCAGAGCAGCATCAGGATAAAGGAGCTCAGGAAAAAACCCGGTATGGCCGCCAGTATTCTGAAATATCCCATTTCATTCCTCCGTTTTTATTTCAACAATCCTTTGCTCAAGCTGTGCTACTTTTAAGTCCGATTTTCCTGGCATCGGCTCTATCATAACCTTCGCGCCGGGGTCTGATATTCGGTATCTGCTCCGTTTATTCCACAAATACCTTAACCTTATCCCCCTTCGCGCTCTCTATGTCCATCTGCATGTCCCCCAGCGCCTCGATAAGCTCCTCGATGTCTTCCGGTTTTACGTTCCGCACGTCAAAGTTGATGCCCTTGTCTCTCAGGGCACTATTGGCTTTGTCCAGCGCCTCCGGAGGTATCAGCGAAGTCAGTTTTATGCCGGCGCGCACCAGTGACATCGGGATGCGTACGTTAACGCGGTCGGCGTGCTTGGGATCGACGTGGTTTTCACCCGGCGTCACCGTAACGCGCAGGTACTTCGGCTTTATTTTTACCTCGGGGCCTCTCCCGCCGGAATCCTCGCGCTCACCACTCCCCTGCCCATCCCCATCGTTATCTACCGCGCGGAGCAGGCGGTAAGCATCGTCGGCGCTTATCTTGCCCTGGGCCAGCATTTCCAGTACTTTTTTCTTGTTTTCTGACATTTTATTTGCCTCCCTTTTCTCAGCTTAGATTACGGTAACCTGTACTATTTCGTTGTTATGCCCCTGTACGTCGACCTGCAGGCCGCGCAGCGCCCAGGATGACGTTATCGCCACCCACAGGCAGCGGAACCCCCACTCCACCCACCTCTCCTGTCCCAGTCCCAGCAGTATCAAAATAGCGATGAGTATCAGCGGGGAAAGGACGAGCAGCACGACCAGCGCCAGCGGGAAGAGCAGGAACAGCGGCAGCCATATCCCGAAGTCGGATTTCTCGTTCTTGACTTTAACGTGCATCAACATCGGCGGACGGTTCATTTCTCCAACCTCCTTATAGCTTCATCGGCGGATATATCGCCCCGTTCGAGCTCGTCGATTACCTCTTGTTGCGGGGAGACCTTGATAATTTCCACGAACTCCAGTTGCTGGGCGATTTTGTTAATGCGGTTCTTCACGGTGGGGTAACTGATTCCGAACATCTGCTCCATGTCCTTGATCGAGCCGGAGCAGCGCATGAAAGCCATGACGAATACCTGGTCTTCGGCGGAGAGGTTGGTGAGGGGCGGTAGCGAAAAGCTGCCCTCGATACTGATATCGCTGTCAACCAGGCGAACCCTCTCTATCGTTACCGGCTTTCCCTGGGTCATTTTTGTCAACTCGAGCCATTCTCTTGCCATCGCCGCCCTCCTCGAAACATTAACTTTATTAAGTCGTTGATTGATTTTCTTAATATATTATAATGTTAAATATTGATTTTGTCAATACTTTTTTTAATAATTGTAAAAAAATCCTTCCGTTAGATTAAAAATACTAATGATAGATAACCTGGAAGGTAGGTTTAGACCAGGGACACCATGACCATGGCCAGCAGATTATTAAAGCTGTGAATTATAAGCGGGCTCCAGAGGGAATCGGTCTTATGGCGGACGATGCCCAGCACGATTCCCAGGAAAAAGATGAGCATCATTTCGTAATAATTGTACTGTATGTGTAGCAGTGCCCAGACAACCGCGGTGAGGATAATAGCCCCGGTTGCTCCGAGGCGCGACTGCCGGAAGCCTATAAAGAGAAAACCCCGAATAAACACTTCTTCGAAGATAGGCGCGAATAGGACCATCGCCAGCCAGAACACGAAAGGGAGGGACGTATTGACATAAGCGTTGTTCATGTAGTCGGAGTCCATGGGTTGTCTTAAAATATAGTTTATTCCGGAAGTGACGGCGATAAATCCTATGGTAATCGCCAGCATTACGAGGACTGTCTTTTTGGAAATCGATTTTAGCTCCAGGTATTGCCCGATCGTCTCGCCCCGGCGCGCCTTGACCATCATCAGGACGAAGCCGGTGCAAAGTACCGCCGAGGCTATCGTGGCGGCCGCCAGGAGATCGCCGTCGCTTAATAGTTGCTCGGCGAGTTGCGAAAGGTCGATATCGGCGTTCTTTATCAACCTGTCGACCACGAAGGCTACCGTCACCAGGCTCTGGACGATAATAAAGATAACTATCGTGGCCAGCCCGAGGCCCGCGGTCGCCCAGGGGCCCCAGACCTGCTTTTTTAGCGGGGGCACCTGAGGTAAGGGGTTTACCAGTATGTTTTCACCGGGATTTGGCAAAGTCATGATTTATTTTATTACGTTTATCTATTTAAAAGCGAATGGGTGGGGGGCCTTGACTGCTAATGGCTAATTGCTCACAGCTCTCACTTTGACGCATATGCGCAGTTGCGCTATAATTGCCTTCGGGATTTTAAGCCATGCCAGTTATCTGTATCGCCAACCAGAAAGGCGGAGTCGGCAAAACGACCACCGCGGCGGCGCTCGCTCAGTCACTCTCCGAGCACGGTAAGCGCGTGCTCCTCATCGACTGGGACCCGCAGGCCAGCCTTACCGTCAGCTTTGGCTTCAACCCGGATAACATTAAGCTCACCGTCTATGACGTCCTGACCAGCGCCATCCGGAACAACGGCCGCTATTCCATCCCGGATGTTACGCTCAAGACCAATAACCCCCTCATCGACCTCGTCCCCGCCAACATCGAGCTCTCCCAGGCGCAGCTCGACCTCGTTAACGCGTTCACCCGCGAGCTTATTTTGAAAGAAATGCTCGAGCCCGTCCGGCGGGAGTACGACTTCATCCTCGTCGACTGCCTTCCCAGCCTGGGACTGCTTACCATCAACGCCCTCTCCGCCGCCGATAGCGTCCTCATACCGTTACAGTCCGACTTCCTCGCTATGAAAGGGCTGGCGCTGCTCTTGTCCACCATCATCCGCGTCCAGGAAAAAATCAACCCATCGCTGGAAATTATGGGGATACTGTTCACCATGACCAACCCCCGCACTTTGCACAGCCGCGAGGTCATCGAAGTCACCCGGCGCGCTTTCGGCGACCGCATTAAAGTCTTCGATACCACCATCCCCGTCAGCGTCCGCTTTAAAGAAGCCCCCGCCGCCGGGAAGTCTATACTTACTTACGCCCCCGCCTCCGAGGGGGCTGAAGCCTACCGCTCGTTCACGAAAGAGGTGCTTCATGAAAAGAGCTAAAATTACCGAAGAGCTTGCCTATGGAAATGCGCTGGACCGTCTCACCGGCGGCGACCGACCTCCGCTTACTGCCAGGCCGCCGGAAGCGCGACCCCCCACACCCCCACCGGTTAAGTCGGCCATGATAAAGTTGTCCGTCTTTCTTAATCGTGAAGAAGACGCCTATCTGGAGGCCCTGGCGTCCACCGCCAAGTTCAGCGGCGGCAAGAAACTGAGCAAGACCCGTCTCATCGAGGCCATGGTACGGGCTTTCCGCCGCACCAGCCTCGACGTCCGCGGCGTGAAAGATGACCAGGAGCTTTTAAACAGGGTTTCGGCACAATTAAACCTCAGCGATTAGTCTTTTCCCTGAAGGTTGCAGATTTCGATTCTACGCGTTCTGGGAGTGATTGGGGTGACGGGCTGGCGGTGGAGTCTTGGAGGGGCTTCGACCCCTCTTCCTTTTTTCTCCTGATGAGTAGCTATTACTGACTGATTATCTTTATCCTGCCCTTGTTCTCCACTGTGACCTCTCCGATTATCGCGGCTTCGGCGATACCGGTGGAGTGCAACTTTTTCAGCAGCTTTGTCGCCTTTGCCGCGGGCACGGCCATCAGTAGTCCCCCGGATGTCTGGGGGTCGAAAAGGATGTCCCGCAAATACCGTGGCACCCTTGCAGCGAAGTCCACCATGTGCTTGCGGTATTCCCGGTTGCGCCCTAGCCCGCCGGCAACCATGCCCATGTCATAATATTCTTTAGCTTCGGGGAAGAGGGGGACTTCGGCGGCGTTAATCACAAAGCCGACCCCCGTGCCTTCGACCATCTCCGCGGCGTGCCCGAGCAGTCCGAAGCCGGTAATATCTTTGCAGGCTCTGACGCCCGTCCCCAGCATTATCTCCGATGCGGCGCGATTGAGGGTGGTCATGGACTTAACGATTCTCTCGACGGCAGCTTTGCTCGCTTTTCCCCTTTTGATAGCCGTGCTGATGATGCCCGTGCCCAGCGGTTTGGTCAGGATTAGTTTATCTCCCGGCCGGGCGGTATTATTGTGGACGACCTTGGCCGGATGGACGGTGCCCGTTACCGCCAGGCCGTACTTTAGCTCGGGGTCGTCCACGGTATGTCCCCCCAGCAGTATCACCTCTGCCTCGTGCATCATGTCCAGCCCGCCCTTGAGCACCTCCCTCAGGATGGAGAAGTCCAGGGTGTCTTTAGGGAAGCAGACGACGTTCAGCGCTGTCAACGGCTTGCCGCCCATGGCGTAAACGTCGCTCAGGGCGTTGGCCACGGCGATCCGCCCGAAGTCGTAGGGGTCGTCGACAATCGGCGTGAAGAAATCGACCGTCTGCACGAGCGCTAGGTCATCGGTGAGTTTAAAGACGCCGGCGTCCTCCGCCCTTTCCATCCCCGCGATGATGTCGGGGTGCGACTGGAAAGGGAGGCCGGCCAGAGCTTTAGCTAGGTCGCCCGGACCTATCTTACAGGCTCAACCCGCCCCGCGGACCGTCTCGGTGAGGCGTAACGTCTTTTTGTCCGGCATGGTCTCCTCTTAGGGGATATTGTACTACGGGAAACACAAAAATCAAATATTTTTAAGTTTTTATTTGTGTCTTTGATTTTTGAGATTTGATTTTTGATTTTTTAAAGGTATACCATCTCCGAGCTCATCATGGACTCTATCGTCTTGGCCATATTGGTCGGCTTCCCGACTTTTTGCTTGTCTGTGAGCTCGAAATATTCCAGGCATGTCCGGCAGGCGAGTATTTCTACGCCCTGCTCCTCGAGCGCTTTAAGGTGGGTCAGCGCCCACGAGCCCTCGCCGACCAGCCTCACACCGGTATTCATAAATATCAGGGCGGCCGGCTTTTCCTTGCTCTCCCCGAGCAGGCGCAGGAAATTCGCCATCAGCATCATGCCCAGCTCATCATTACCCCGGCCCAGCACCTCCGACTGTACTAAAATAGTCTTGGAGCTCATTTTTCAACCCCTTTTAACGTCGTTTTTATCTTGTTTCGCCAGGAGCGCTGCCCCCAGCGCGCCGACCATCTGCGGTGAGTCCGGGACGTTCAGTTTTATTTCCATTTTCTGCTCGAGTAACTTACGCAGGCACACGTTTAAAGAACCACCCCCCGCAAACACCACCCCCTCTTTGACTCCCACCCGCTTCGCCATCGTCTCCAGTCGCGTGGCGATAGCTTCGTGTAGCGCCAGGGCGATATCTCTCGACTTTTCGCCCCGTGCGATGAGTGAGACCACCTCCGACTCCGCGAAGACGGTGCACAGGCTGTTGATTTTTAAAGTCGTGGTAGCGTTCAATGCCAGGTTTCCCATCTCTGAAATATCGACCTCCAGTGTATGCGCCATGACCTCGAGGAACTTGCCCGTGCCCGCCGCACAGCGGTCGTTCATCTCGAATTTCTGCACGTCTCCCTTTTCTGAGAGCATGATGACCTTGCTGTCCTGCCCGCCCACGTCGATGACGGACCGGCAGTCCGGGAAAAGATGACGCGCCCCGACGGCGAAGGCTTTTATTTCCGAGACTATTTCTCCGCCCACCTGCCGGGCGACCAGGTGCCTTCCGTAGCCCGTAACGACTATTCCGTTAAATTGCCTGCCTGCCAGCAGCTCCCGGCAGCGCCGCAGGGGGTCGACGCCCATTGGTATGACCACCGCGTCTTTGATGGCGGAACCGATGGTCGCGAGCTTTATCGTCCGGGAGCCGACGTCCAGCCCGGCGTACATCAGGACTTCACCATCTCCAGGAAAGCCTCGACGCGGCTCTTCAGCTGCCCCGTGTCCTCGTCGGCGTAGTCCGTCTCGATGCGCAGGAGGGGAATGCCCTCCTTTTCGAGTCGCTTTTCCACCCGCACGGCCTCGGTGGCGTAGGTATGGCAGAACTGTAGATTATAGTGGACCACGCCGTCGACTTTGTACTCCTTTGCCAGCCGGACGATATCGTCGAGGCGCTCGTCGTTAGGAGTGAAGCAGGCGCAGTGTATCTTCATGTAGCGGTCGGCGATGGCTTTGAGTTGCGCCTCGAGGGTCGCCGCTGACTTTTCGACGAGGTCGGAAAAAAGCCGTGTACCGGTGCAGGACTCTTCGCAGACGACCACCGCTCCTGCCGACTCAATGATGTGGTGCAGCTTCCAGTTGGGAATCGCCATCGGGCTGCCGGAGATGAGGATACGCGGCGCGTTGGCGGGGGCAACCCCCTTCTTTTCGGCGACCCTCTTTTCGAGCTCGTCGCAAAGGGCGTTGAGCATCTGCGTGTTCCGGGCCGCGTCGTCGTAAAAGGAAACCTGTACTGCCAGCAGGGCGTCCTTGCCGCTGATGGGGACGGGACTGGCTTTGCGCAGGTTATAAAGTCGCTGGAGCGCCCAGCGCCGCCCGTTAACCAGGTCGATGGCTTTTTTCAGGTTCGCTGCCGTCACCTTGTTGCCGGTAAGCTTTTCCATCCTGTCTTTGAACGCTTTGACCTCTTCCAGCCAGAGCGCTCGACTCTTTTCCGTCTTTTTATTCGGCACTTCCATCACGTAGACCGGGTGGTACTCGTTCAGTATCTCGAACATCTTCTTCTTGCCGTCGCAGGTGGTCTCGCCGACGATGAGGTCGCTGACCTGCACGTAAGGGCAAATGCGTGCCAGCTTAAATCCGAACGACGACTTTATCAGGGCGCAGGTATTGCGCGGCAGGACGGACTCCGCCGCCGGGATGGAGAACTGGGTTCCCGCGCAGAGTCCCACCGGTATCGCCCCCGCCGCCCAGACTATTTCCTCCGGGACGAATACACAGTACGTGGCGACCACTTTGCCGCCCTTTTTGGAGTGTTCCACCAGTTCTTTCACCCTTATGCCGTGGATGTCCCCGACCACGAAGTCGTAGAATCCCATCCCCGCCGGCCGGTTTTTCTGCGATAAGTAAATTTCCTGGAACATGGGCGGCAGGGCATTCATGAGCATGTCGTGGGTCTTGAGGTCGATGCCGAGCTCCTGCCACATCCGGACGTTGTCATTTGCCATGAATAATAGTATCCTTTCTATGAAATATTTTTTATTGCTAAAACAGTCAGAAAAGAGTATAGCATAAGTATTTTCTTGGTGCAAGATAAGTTTTATTTATAGTACGCACGGTAATATGAACATCGAACACCTTTATACCTTCCAGGAAGTGGTCAGGCTGGGCAGCTTTTCCGAGGTAGCGAAAAAGCTCGGCATCTCCCAGCCGGCAGTGACCTTCCAGATTCAAAAGCTGGAGCAGGAGCTCGGCGTAAGACTCATCGACCGCTCCCAGAGGGCGTTTGTCCCCACCGCCGCCGGCAAGAAGCTCCTCCTCTTCGCCGAGGCGGTCGAACTAGAACGCGAGCGTCTGGAGCGCGCGCTCGAAAAAATGCGCGAAGACATCGCCGGCGACCTTCTTATCGGCGCCAGCACCATCCCGGGCGAATACCTGCTGCCGCCGCTCCTGGCGATATTTAAACAGCGCCACCCCGCCGTCCTGATACAGGTGGATATCTCGGATTCCGCCCGCGTCATCGCCGGGGTACGCGCCGGCGCCTGCGAGGTGGGCTTCTGTGGTACTCTTCCGGAAGGGCAGGACCTGGACTCTTTCCGGATGGCCAGCGACGAAATCGTGCTCATTGTCCCGCCCGGGCACCCCTTCGCCAGAAAAGGCGAGGTGGCGCCGGAAGAGCTTGCCGGCGAGCCGTTCATCTTCCGCGAGACGACCTCCGGCACGCAGCGCAGCCTGGAAGAGCGCCTGGGCGAAGTCGGTCTGGACGTCAGGAAATGGACGCCGTACCTCGTCCTGGGGAGCACCCAGGCGGTGGTCCTGGCCGTCGCCGCCAGCGCGGGCATCGCTTTCGTCTCCGACCTCGCCGTCAGGGCGCGTGGGGATGTAACCCGGGTAGGCGTGCGCGGCCTCCGCCTGGCACGCGACTTCTTCTGCGTTTACCGTAAGGAGAGAATCGTTTCCCGCTTGAACGAGGAGTTCCTTAGCTTCATGAGAATCGAGGCTTCTCAACATGGATGAAGGCATTGAGAGCCTCCGACTCGATGTCGCTGGGCGCCGGGCGCATTACCTGAAAGCCGGCCGTGGCCGGGCGGTAATACTGCTCCACGGCGGCGCCAGCGACTGCCGCGACTGGCTCCCCACCATCGAAGCCCTCGCCGACCGCTTTACGTTTTACGCCCCCGACCTCATCGGCTTCGGCCGGAGCGAGCGGGACGAAAAAGGCTATTACCTCGGCGATTTCTCCGACTTCGTTCTTGGGTTCATTGACGCGTTACAACTTGAAAAGCCGTCCCTGGTGGGGCATTCCTTCGGAGCCAGGGTGTGCCTGGACGTAGCGTTAAAAGGTCAGGAAAAGGTAAGCCGTCTCGTCCTGGCGGATGCCTCCGGCCTGGCGAAAATAAGCTGGCTGGGTAACGCCCTGTTTGCCGGGTCCTCCGGTTTACGCCGGCTCCTGGGACACCGTCAGCCCTTCCCGAGGTTCCTGTCAAAAGAGGGCGAAGATTATAACGGCGTGTCGGATGATACCTTGCGCGGCCTTAAGGTGCCCACCCTGCTGGTCTGGAAACGCCACGACCTTTACCTGCCGGTGGCCATCGCCCGCCGTGCGTCGAAACTTATTCCCGGGGCGAAACTGGTCGTGCTTCCTGGCCTGGGCCACGCCCC
>CAYXOZ010000013.1:0-6959 GCA_964467135.1 uncultured Dehalococcoidaceae bacterium | reverse complement strand
CGAAACTTATTCCCGGGGCGAAACTGGTCGTGCTTCCTGGCCTGGGCCACGCCCCCAATAAGCAGGACCGCGAAACGTTTAACAAATTGCTGGTGGAGTTTTTAGACGAGAAGGTATAATTTATAGTTAGCAGCGGGGCGTTTAAGAGGGGTTCATCCTGAAGGTTCACCCTGAAGGGCGCAGCCCCTCTTTCTTTTTTCCCCTCTCCGCCCTCGGAGAGGGGGATACAGGGGGAAAGGTTATCAAATCTCTTACGCCGTCAGCACCACTACCTGTGTGCTGATGGGCAGGTTCGACCGGCTCACCGTGAATTTGGGGCGGGGCTCGATTTGCACCTGCCCCATCTCTTTGAGGAAATTTTCCACCGGCTCCAGTTCGCGGCCGGACTTCGGCGTCTTATAGTGCATCGGGATGACCACCTTTGGTTCGAGCTTGCGGATAACCTCGGCGGCCATGGCGGCGTTGATAGTGTTAATGCCCCCTACCGGCAGCAGCAGAATATCCACGTTGCCGATTTCCTCCACCTGCTCGTCGCTCAGTAAGTGCCCCAGGTCGCCCAGGTGCAGCACGTTAACGCCATCGATTTCCATGAGGTAGATGGTGTTCTTGCCGCGCGTTTGCCCCTTCACGGAGTCGTGATAAGTGCCGATTCCCAGGATGAGAACGCCGCTGATTTCGTACTCCCCGGGTCCCTTGACCAGGCGGTGCTCTCCGTTGATGCCCTGGACGTAAGAATGAGACGGGTGCTGGTGACTGACCGTAACGATATCGGCGGTCTGCTTCCCCAGTGTATAACCGGTACCGGGCGGAAAAGGGTCCGTAATGACGATTGCCTGGGTTCCTCGTATACGGAAGCAGGACAGGCCCAACCACGTTATATCCACGTTTATATTTTATCTTATCTAGCTTTGAGGGTCAAGAAAGAGAGTGTAAGCATGAGAAGTTAGTGTTTAGCTGTCACCCACCCCTCACCACATCTTCTTTTATTCTTTCCAATCTTTTCCCACCCGCCGCCCTCGTATCCTCAGTCTCTTACCATTCATTTTCTTTCCCACCCCTGATTTTTGATTTTTGAGATTTTATCTGGTTTGGTGTGACCTTTCTCTCTTGACAAATTACGTTGAAAAATGATACATTTATTATTGTTAGCAGTCGGGACAGGAGAGTGCTAACGGAGACTGAAATGCTCGCCGCTAGAAGCAGTAAAATACTGAATTTTATCATTCGCCAGTATATCGAAAAGGCGGTCCCGGTGCCCTCGCAGGACATCGCCGATAACGCCCGCCTCGGCGTTAGCCCCGCCACCATCCGCAACGAGATGGCTTTCCTCGAAAAAGAAGGCTATCTCATCCGACCGCACACGTCCGCCGGCTGTATCCCCTCGGACAACGGCTATCGCCATTACGTGGAGTCGATAGAGTCCGTACTGCTCCCGCCGGAGGAGCAGCACCTTATCTCCCACACCTTCCACCAGGCGGAACGGGAGGTCGAGGGGTGGGTTAGCCTCACCGCTACCCTCCTGGCGCGGCTGGTGCAGAACGTGGCTGTCGTCAGCCTGCCCAGGTCCAACGACTGCAAGCTGAAGCACGTTGAATTTATCGCCGTGCATGAAAACCAGGCCCTGGCGGTCATCGTCCTCGATGGTGCTAGAGTTAAACAAAAGCTGGTCAACTTTACTGAGACCATTACCCAGGCCACCCTCGCCATCGTCAGCAGCAAGATGAACATCGCTTACGCTGGCCTTACCGCGGCGCAGATTACCGCCAGAAAGTCGGAGCCGTCCCCGCTGGAAAAGCAGGCCACCGACTATATGGTAGAGATCATGCAGGCGGAGGATAAACAGGAAAACCAGGAGCCCTACCTCGATGGCTGGCACTTCATGCTCACCAAGCCCGAGTTCGCCCAGAGCGACCGCATGCGCTCGCTTATGGAGCTCGTGGAAACGCGCGGCCTGCTGAAAGTCATCGTGCCGGTAAGCCTCAGCCAGCACGGGGTGCACGTCATTATCGGCAAGGAAAACCAGAACGAGGCCATCCAGAACTGCTCGGTGGTCATCTGCCGCTACGGCCTCCCCGATGAAGCCACCGGCACCATCGCGGTGGTCGGCCCCACCAGGATGCCTTATACCCGTACCATACCCACGGTCTACTACCTGTCGTCAGTGCTGACCCAGCTCCTGGCCGGTCTCTACGGCCGGGAAATCTACGGGGAGCTGTCGAAGCAATGATGCCGTTAGAACCTGAAGAAACTAAAGACGAATCGGGCCGCAAGGAACTCCCGGATAAGACCGGTAGCCCGGAAGTGCTCGAAGCAGAAAAGAAAGCCGGGGAATATCTCGCCATGTGGCAGCGGGCTCAGGCGGATTTCATCAATTACAAACGCCGCACCGAGCAGGAAAGGCTGGAGTTCAATAGTTTCGCCAACGCTACGCTGGTCCAGGCCATCCTGCCCGTCCTTGATGACCTCGAGCGCGCCCTCGATGCCATACCGGAAGAGTTCGCCGGGCACGACTGGGTGCAGGGCGTTAAGCTCGTCGAGCGCAAATTTAAGACCGTCCTCGAAGGCCAGGGCGTCAAGCCCATCCTGGCCCTGGGGATGCAGTTCGACCCCAAATACCACGAAGCCCTCCGCCAGGGCGAAGGGGAAGAGGGCGTCGTCATCGGGGAATTACAAAAAGGCTATATGTTAAACGATAAGCTTCTCCGTCCCGCCAGAGTTGTGGTGGGCAAAGGTTCGGAAGAAGCCACGAAGGAGGAAGAATAATATGGGTAAAGCAGTAGGCATTGACCTGGGCACCACTTTCAGCGAGGTGGCGGTGCTGGAGGCGGGCGAACCGGTAGTCATCACCAGCTCCGAGGGTAGTCGACTTTTTCCCTCGGTGGTGGCGATTAATAAAAACGGCGAGCGTTTGGTGGGTCAGATTGCCAGGCGTCAGGCCATCACCAACCCGGAAAACACCATCTATAGCATCAAACGTTTCATGGGGAGGAAGTGGGGTGAGCCGGCCGGCCGCGAGCTTCCCGTTGAGGAAGACGCCAAGCGTAAGACCTATAAAGTGACGAAAGGCCCGAATAACGAGGTCAAAGTGCTGATGGGCGGCAAGGAGTACAGCCCGCCGGAGATTTCGGCGATGATTTTACAGAAGCTGAAGGCCGATGCCGAGGCTTATTTGGGTGAAAAGGTGACGGACGCCGTCATCACCGTGCCCGCCTACTTTAACGACGCCCAGCGGCAGGCCACCAAGGACGCCGGCGCCATCGCCGGATTGACCGTGCTGAGGATCATCAACGAGCCTACCGCCGCCGCGCTGGCCTACGGGCTGGACAAGAAAGGCGACGAAACGGTGGCCGTATACGACCTCGGCGGCGGCACTTTCGATATCTCCATCCTCGAGCTCGGCGAAGGCACCTTCCAGGTGAAATCCACCAACGGGGACACCCACCTCGGCGGCGACGACTTCGACCAGCGTATCATGGACTGGCTCGTGACCGAGTTCAAGAAAGACCAGGGCATCGACCTCAGCAAAGACAAGACGGCATTGCAGCGACTCAAGGAAGCCGCCGAGAAGGCGAAAATCGAGCTTTCTTCGGTGCAGCAGACGGAGGTCAACCTGCCCTTTATAACGGCCGACGCCTCAGGGCCCAAGCACCTCAATATCACATTAACCAGAGCTAAATTAGAGCAGCTGGTCATGGACCTCGTGGAAAAGACGATTGGCCCCTGCCGGCAGGCTTTAACCGACAGCGGCAAGACCGCCGCGCAAATCGACGAGGTCATTCTAGTGGGCGGCCAGACGCGCATGCCGCTGGTGCAGGACAAGGTCAAGCAGTTCTTCGGCAAGGAGCCCAACAAGAGCGTTAACCCGGACGAAGTCGTCGCTGTCGGCGCGGCTATCCAGGCCGGCGTGCTCAAGGGTGAAGTCAAGGACGTTTTACTTCTCGACGTCACGCCGCTGACGCTGGGCATCGAGACGCTGGGCGGGGTCGCCACGCCTCTTATTCCCCGCAACACCACCATCCCCACCGCCAAGAGCCAGATTTTCTCCACGGCGGCGGACAGCCAGCCGGGCGTGGAAATTCACGTCCTCCAGGGCGAGCGCCCCATGGCTAACGATAACCGCACCCTCGGCCGCTTCATGCTGGACGGCATCCTGCCGGCGCCCCGTGGCGTCCCCCAGATCGAGGTCACCTTCGATATTGACGCCAACGGCATCCTTAACGTGCGGGCGCAAGATAAAGGTACGGGTAAAGAGCAGAAAATAACCATCACCGCCTCCAGCGGGCTTTCCAAGGACGAGGTAACCAAGATGCAGCGCGAGGCGGAGATGCACGCCGCCGAGGACACGAAGCGCCGCGAGGAAATCGAGGTGAAGAACACGGCGGACACCATGGCTTACCAGGCGGAAAAGACCCTGCGCGATAACAAGGACAAGATTCCCGCCGACCTCAATAGCGAGGTCGAAGCTAAAGTTGCCGCGGTTAAATCGGCCCTTCAGGGCACGGATACTGAAGCCATCAAGCGCGCCAGCCAGGAGCTTAACCAGGTCATGCAGAAAATCGGCGAGGCCATCTACCGCCAGCAGCCGCCACCGCCGCCGGGCGGTCAGCAGCAGCCGCCTCCGCCCCCGCCGCCTCCGGGAGGCCAGGGCGGTCCGGGCGGTGACGAGGGCACGGTGGAAGGCGAGTTCCGGGAGGTGTAAAAAACTGTCATTCCGTACTTGATACGGAATCCAGGTGGTGAGGTGCAGTGATGCCAAAGGTTATACCTAAAAAGGTCAGGGGCGATAAACTGGTGGGCAACCTCGAAAGAGACCTCGGTCTGCCGCCGGGCACGGTCAGGAACAAAGACGGCCGTGACACGCGGTCGGATAAGAAGGTCGAGACCATCCGTAAAGAAGCCGCCAGAAAATAGATATACCTAATAAAAGATTTTTTATTGAGGGGGCAAAAACGCCCCCTCTTCCTTTTCCCCCCTTCCACTCCGCCCCTCGTTTCTTATCTATTCCCACCCGCGCCGCCCTTGCTTCACGCTCCGCTTATCCCAGAGTTTTTACCCCCTCCCCCCCCCGGCGGGGTAAAGGAGGAGGCGTTATTTATCGCCGCGCACATCACTGGCCTTTGTGAACTGGATATCCATTAAGCCGGATTCCCCTTTCGAAAATCCCCCCTTCCTTTATCAAGGGTACTGTTTGCATTTGGTGTCTGGTGTATAATCCCCTTAAAGAAAGTGTTAAGGGGGTATTATTATGGCTACATCACCAATCGAACCTTCAAAATTCCATCAGGTCATCAGGGAGTTAGCGCATGTGAGAACTAGTGGAGGTTTCGCAGCGTTAACCGAAGGGCTTTTGTTTCTTGCGGAGGTATTTATCTTGTTTTTGGTTAACGATAATATCCATAAGTTAATACTTTCAATACTCATGATTATTGCGATGGTTGGATATGGGGTATTCGCCTTTCTCAACCTAAAGAATAAGGAAATAAACAATATAGGGGGAGATACAAATGAGCCAAAAAGAAGTATCACTAAACGGAAATCCTCACTGTAAATATTGTGACTCTAAACACGTCCGCAAATATGGCTTATATAAAGGCGTTCAGCGTTACTTCTGTAATGACTGCGGGAGTAAATTCAAAGCCGATGATACTACCTTTCACATGAAAACGGACGCCAATCTCGTATCATCGGCACTCAATATGTATTACGAGGGTATGCCGATAAAGGCAATCCGCAGGAATTTATTACAGGAACACCAGCACGCACCATCTACCGCCACGATTTACGAGTGGATACAGAAATACACCCAGTATGCCACCGATAGCGCAAAGGGGTATCACCCGCAGGTAGGCGATGTCTGGATTGCCGATGAAACCGTGCTCAAGATTGATGGTCAGGACTTGTGGCTGTGGGACATTATAGACGATAAGACACGTTTTCTACTGGCGACAAGGCTCTCAAGAAGCCGTACCACGAGAGACGCCCAAAGCCTTATAGATAGAGCCGTGAAAATGGCTGGCAAGTCTCCGCAGGCGGTCATTACCGATAAACTAAAGTCCTATCTGGACGTGCGATATGGTAAAGACACGGAACATCGGCAGGGGGGTATTGCCAGAGTAGAAGATAACACCCAGAAGATAGAGCGTTTTCACGGCACGCTCAAACAGCGCACGAAGGTCATGCGGGGGCTGAAAAACTTTGAGACGGCGTTAGACTTCACGGACGGCTGGTTAGTCCACTATAACTACCTGAGACCGCATGAGAGCCTTCAGGATAAGACACCCGCCGAAGTCGCAAGGATTGAATACCCTTACCAGAATTGGGCGGACATCATCCGTAAGCATAAGCCGTCTACCAAGATAGTCATTGAGCACCAGCCGAGAACAGCACCGAGATTACAGGAAACGCACATCGGCAGACCGCACAAGCGTATCAGGATTTCAAAGCGTATGACGAGATTGACACCCCCACCGCCGAGAATAACACCGCCGATACCGAGAATTACGCCTAAATTACCGAAGATTTCAGATAGAATGTGAGACTATAATGAATGGTGACATGTTGATATTCACAGGCTTATTTACATTAGTATGTGTATTATCTTTTATCTTGCCTTTTATGGTGATTCTATTAGCTAAAAGTATTAGGGAAAGACCGCTTAAGCAATCTCATAGTACCCCACAAAATACCTTCAAAAAACAAGCATGTACCGAAACCCAGAATAAACCATGCAATATTCGTATGGTCTTTCAAAACATCAGAGGCTTTATTAATAGCTACAACGACAATAATAAGAATTACGCCAATAACAGCAAGATACGTCATAGTTTTTTGAGACATCGGCTTCCCCCCATACAATACGTTTATCGCATTATAAAGAGGCTAGCAACCAAATGCAAACAGAACCTTATCAAAGGAAGGGGGTTAGGGGGATAGATTAGTATTATCTCATCAGGAGAGCA
>CAYXOZ010000012.1:15752-19270 GCA_964467135.1 uncultured Dehalococcoidaceae bacterium | reverse complement strand
TGCTCCAGGCTGCGGTGGCACAGGAGGGTGGCTTTGGGGTCGCCGGTGGTGCCGGAGGTAAAATAAAGTCCGGCAGCATCTTCCCCGGTCAGCTCGACTTTAGGGGGGAGGGGTGAGGATTTACCGAGAACGTCCTCGTAGGCTTCCATGCCTTTGGGAAGCTTCTCGCCTAAGAATATATACTTTTTAATGGTGGGCATCTGGTTGCGGATTTCCTCCACGCGCTCGGTAAAATCCTGGTCGAGTATCATGATTTTCGGCTCGGCGATGTCCATGCAATATTTTATCTGGCGGCTGATGAACCTGAAATTAAGCGGCGCCGCCATCGCGCCCGTTTTGAGTATCCCGAAATATGCCTCGAGCCACTGGATGGAGTTCATCATCAGGTGCATGACCACATCGCCTTTTTTTATGCCCCTGGCGATGAGCGCGTTGGCGACCCGGTTGGCGCGCTCGTCGAACTCCTTCCAGGTAATCACTTTCCGGTGGTTCTTGCTCGGTGCAATTTCAACCAGGGCGGTAGCGTCAGGGGTTAATCTGGCATTTCTGGCAAGCATCTCGGTAATCGTCATCTTCCCGACTCCTTAACGTTAATTATTGAAAAATATATGAAAAAAGCCTGCCCCCGGCGGGCGTAACGGGCACGCTTTATTTTAATGGGAAACGGCCGGCATTGTCAATTAAGCCAGCTTGGAGAGCTAGCTGGCGCTGTGCTATAATTCTGGTGAGGGAAAGCCGCGATGATGACGCAACTGGAAAAAATCGAGAAACGCTACCTGGAGCTTGACGAGAAGATGGCGCAACCGGAGGTGTCGACCAATCTTAGCCAGCTTCAGGACCTGGCGCGGGAGAGGGCATCCATCGAAAACGTCGTTAAACTCTATCGAAAATACAAGAAGGCGGCGAAGGAGCTGGAAGACGTCCGGTCCATACAGTCCGGCGGGGCAGATGAAGCTATGGCCGCTTTAGTTAAGCAGGAAGCGGAGTCGCTGGAAGCCAGGCTCACCGCGCTGACCGCCGAGCTCAAGGCCGCCCTTTTGCCCCGCGACCCCAACGATGAAAAGGACATTATTATCGAGATACGGGCGGGGACGGGCGGCACCGAGGCCGCCATCTTTGCCGCCGACCTCTTTCGCATGTACAGTCGCTACTCCCAAAACAAGGGCTGGAAAGCAGATGTCCTCAGCATGAGCGAAAGCGGCGTCGGGGGCTTTAAGGAAATAATTTTTGAAGTCAGGGGCAAAGGTGCGTTCAGCCGACTTAAGTACGAGAGGGGCGTGCACCGCGTGCAGCGCGTGCCGGTCACCGAGGCTTCCGGTCGCATCCATACATCTACAGCAACGGTGGCGGTCCTGCCCAAGGCGGAAGAGGTGGACATCAACATTGACCCCGCTGACATTAAAGTGGACGTTTTTCACAGCGGCGGCGCCGGCGGCCAGAACGTCAATAAGGTGGCGACGGCCATCCGCATGACCCACCTGCCTACGGGCATGGTCGTCGTCTGTCAGGACGAACGCTCGCAGCTCCAGAACAAGGTCAAGGCCCTCTCCGTGCTGCGCACCCGCCTCCTCGATATCGAGCGGCGCAAGCAGGAAGACCAGATTACCTCGGACCGACGCTCGCAGGTGGGCAGCGGCGAGCGCGCCGAAAAAATCAGGACCTATAACTACCCCCAGGACCGCGTCACCGACCACCGCATCAATCTGAGCCTGCACAACCTGCCCCGCTTTGTGGATGGGGCGCTCGACGAGATGATTGACACCCTGGCGACCACCGAGCAGACACGGCAGTTCGAAGGATGAACCTCCGGCAGGCGCTGGCACGCTCCCGCGATATTCTCACCGGTAGTGATATCGAGGACGCTTCTCTGGAAGGCGAAATCCTCCTGAGGCATCTTCTGGGGATAAATAGCGCCCGACTTTATGCCGACCTCGACCTCCCATTGAACGAAGCGCAGGAAAAAACTTTCCACGATTTACTCGAACGCCGACGTCGCGGCGAGCCTTCCGCCTATATCACCGGTCATAAGGAATTCTACGGACTCGATTTTATCGTCAATAGCTCCACTCTTATTCCCCGCCCCGAGACCGAGCTGCTCGTCGAGAAAGCTATAGAGCTTGCCAGGGGCAGCCGCATTTCTAAAATCGCTGATATCGGGACGGGCTGCGGGGCTATCGCGGTCAGCCTGGCGGTGAACCTGCCGGGGATTACCGTCTACGCTACCGATATCTCCCCGACGGCGCTGGAGATCGCCCGCTCGAACTGCAAAAAACACGGCGTCATTGACAGAGTCGTCCTGCTTCACGGCGACTTACTTGAACCTCTCTCCGCCCCCGTCGACCTCATTATCGCCAATCTGCCGTATGTAAAAAAAGTAGACCTCCAAAAAAGCCCTTCACTGCGTTACGAGCCGGCGCTGGCTTTAGACGGGGGAAAAGAGGGGCTGGACATCATCAAGAACCTGTGCCGTCAGGCAGAGAAAAAGCTCCGCGGGAGTGGCTGTTTACTCATCGAAATTGGGGAGGGGCAGGCTGGAGCGGTTGTGGCCTCCCTGCGGGAGTCTTTCCCCGGCGATACGGTAGAAATATACAAAGACCTGGCCGGCATTGAGCGTGTGGTGGCGCTGCGTTTGACACGCGCGTAACACCAATGTTAAATTATTTAAGATTTTGTTCTTAATCTTAACCTGCTTTTTTGATTTTTGAGATTTGATTTTTGAGCTTTATCGTGAATATCATCGTGTGTGTCAAGCAGGTCATCGACCCCGAAGCGCCGCCGAGCAGCTTTAAAATCGATGCCTCCGGCAGCCGTGCCGAGATGCGCGGCGTCCCGCCGGTCATCGACCCCTACGGCGAGTTCGCCGTGGAAGCCTCCCTGAAACTTAAAGAAGTCGTGGGCGGTAAAATCACGGTGCTGAGCCTGGGTGTAAATCTGCTGCGCGAAGTCGTTAAAAAGCCCCTGGCGATGGGCGCCGACGAGCTTGTCCTCCTCGAGGACGCCGCCTTTGCCGATATAGACAGCTACGTTACGGCTTTAGCCCTGGCGGCGGCGGTAAAAAAGCTGGGAACGTTCGACCTTATCCTGTGCGGCCGCGAGGCGTCGGACACCAACGCCGGGCAGACCGGGGCGGGCATCGCGGAGATTTTGGGCATCCCCTGCGTGACGCTGGCGCGTAAAATAGAGGCGGCGGACGGCAGGCTCAGGGTAGAGCGGGTGACCTCCACCGGCTATGAGGTCGTCTCAACGCCGCTGCCGGCTGTAGTGACCGTCAGCAATGAAATCGGCGAGCCGCGTTACCCCACCATCAAGGGAATTATGGCGGCTAAAAAGAAAGAACCGGTCCTCTGGAAACCCGCGGACATAGGCGTACCGGTCGGCGGGCGGAGGGCCAGAGTGAGTCGGATGTTCCAGCCGGTGCATGAAGGCAGGTGTGATTTCGCCGGGGGGGATACTCCGGAGGAGGCGGGCGCCAACCTGGCGGCGAAGCTGAGGGAAGCGAAGGTATTATAGCTATTAGC